>NZ_JANSJA010000028.1:0-17410 GCF_047462335.1 Synechococcus sp. H60.1 | reverse complement strand
CCCCTCTGGATATCGACCCCTGGGAGAAAAATACTGGGGAGCCAACCTGAGCTGCTGCGCCCGGCTTACCTAGAAACCGCAGGAGCCCTGCCCTGTACCCGTAGGGGTACGTTCGGGAGGAATGCGCCCTGATGATACTGGGAACTCCCCCTGAATTAGAAGAACCCCAGCAACCAGGTCCCAGGCCAACGGCGCAATCCTTGTAACCGGCAGTCAGTCTGGTTGCTGCAGCAATCAAGGCGAAGGGATCCCCTATGCCGGCAGGGCAGCTTCGGCCTCGCCCAAAAAGCGCAAAGCTACTGACAAGAAGGCCTGCGGCGCTTCGATGTGAGGAAAAGCAGCCCCTGGCAGTCGATAGATCGGCACCTCTGGGCGCAAAGCGCGATACCGCTCCGCCTGTTCCAATCCGGTGAGGCGGTTGTTTTCTCCCCAGACCAGAGCCAGCGGCTTGTCCACCACGCGAAAGTCCTCCTGAATGGGCAGGTTAAGCTTGCCGGTCAAAAAAGAACGGGGGGCAAATTGGGCCCCCGCCTGGTGAGCCGCCTGATAGTAGTAATCCACCACCGTCTCATCCAGAGTGTACCCAGGAGAGAACAGGCTCTGCTCCGTAAATAGACGTACACTCCAGGGGGTGGTGATGGCGTTGTAAAAGGCCAGCCCCAAAACCGGCAGGCTGAGGATCCCGTAGACCGCCTCAGCCAAAGGGATCCCTAGCGCCTCGGGGATGAGGCTGTTGTCTCCTAGAGGGGCGATGAGTAGCAGCTTCTGCCAGTGGTGAGGTTGCAGCCGGGCCGAACGCAGCACAAACCCTGCCGAGAGGGAGTTGGCGATGGCGTGGCAGGGGCGCCCGATCACCTGCTGGACAAAATCCCCGATCATCCGGGCATATAGATGGCCAGTGTACTCCAGATCGGGGCGCTCCGAGTTGCCCCAACCTAACCAATCCAAAGCGTAAACCTGATAGTGCTGACCCAACTCTGCCATCACGGCGCGAAACTCGTAGCTGGAAGAGCCGGCCCCGATGCCGTGCAGCAGCAACAAGGGCTGGCCGGATCCCGCCACTTTGTAAAACAGGCGATGGCCGCACCAAAAATGGTGCCTCTCCTCCCCCGGCAAGAGGCTGGGCAAAGGCTGGGTTCGAGAAGCAATCCAGGCGTTGAGAACGGCCAAGGCGCTCACCCCGCCGGCTGCAACCCAGAGACCGGTTTTGAGAACTTGGCTCAGCTCCTTCATGCTCAGCGGCCCCAGCTAAGGCCAGGGATCTACTTTTTCTTGAGGCGGTAGGTGATGCGCCCTTTGTTTAGGTCATAGGGGCTGAGCTCGACCTTGACCCGGTCGCCGGGCAAGATCTTGATGTAGTTGCGGCGGATCTTGCCGGAGATGTGGGCGAGGACGTTAAAGCCGTTGTCCAGATCTACCCGGAACATGGCGTTGGGCAAGGACTCGGTAACCACCCCTTCCACTTCAATGGCGTCTTCTTTAGACAAGGAACCCTCCTTAAAACAACACAACAGAAATAAGCGACGCTAAACCCGCTCTGTTAAGAGCGAGTTAAGAGCTGAAACAATACTCCACCTCTTCTATCCTAGCCGTTGCCGCCCTCCAGCAGGGGATCCCTAGGACTGAAAAGGGGTGCGATCCGTCAAAATCTCAGCCCCAGAGTCTGTGATCAAGACAGTGTGCTCAAACTGGGCCGACCAAGAGCCATCCACCGTAACCACTGTCCAGCCATCCGACAGCACCCGTGTGGCCTCTCCTCCTGCATTCACCATCGGCTCGATTGCCACCGTCATGCCAGAGCGCAGCTTGGGATTGGGAAGGTCGCGGGTGCGGTAGTGGGGAAACTGCGGCTCCTCGTGCAAGTTGCGCCCCACGCCGTGGCCGACGTACTGCTTCACCACGGAGTAGCCCCGCCCCTGGATATAGTCCTCGATGGCGCCTGAGACATCCTGTAGCCAGACGCCGTGGCGCACGTGGTCAATGCCCGTCTGCAGCGCTTTGGCTGCTGTGTCGATCAGGTCGCGGGCGGCATCGCTGAGGGGCTCTAGGCCAATGGTGATGCAAGAGTCGGCATGCCAGCCTTCGACCATGGCGCCAAAATCCACCTTGACAATGTCCCCCGGCTGCACCACTTTGCGGGGACTGGGGATCCCATGTACCACCTCATGGTTGACGCTGACACAGACACAGGCGGGAAAGCCGTAGTAGCCCTTGAAGCTGGGCAGGGCGTTCAATTCGGCCACCCGTCGCTCGGCATAGGCATCGATGTCTGCCGTTGTCCAGCCCGGCTGCAGGCACTCCGCGATCTCCTGTAGCACCTGGGCTACCACCCGCCCGGCCCGCCGCATCTTCTCCACCTCCCGGCGGGATTTGATCTCGATGAGCTGCATGCCCCGCCGCAGGGATCCGGGCTGGGAGGGATTTCCGGCCCCCGTTTTGATCACGCTGTCCTCCTGAAGCCTTCCAAGAGAGCCCGCAGATGCTCTTGTACCGATTCCATCGGCTGGTTGCCATCGATCCGTCGCAGACGACCCCTGGCCTCGTAAAAGTCGATCAGGGGAGCCGTTTGCTCCCGATACACCTGCAAGCGTTTGAGGATCACCGCCTCGTCCGCATCGTCGCTGCGCCCCTGCTCTTTGCCGCGGGCCAACAGCCGTGCCACCACCACCTCATCCGGCACTTCCAGGTTGAGGACGTGGTCGTAGTCTTGCCCCAACTCCCGCAACAGCTCTTCCAAAGCCTCCGCCTGCGCCAGGGTGCGGGGGAAGCCGTCTAGGATCCAACCCTGCGCTGGCGAGTGTTGCAACTGGCCTTTCACCATCCCGATTAACACCTCGTCAGGCACCAGCTCTCCCGCATCCATGTACACCTTAGCCTGGCACCCCAGCGGCGTTTGGGCTTTCACCTCGGCCCGCAGCAGGTCGCCTGTGGAAATTTTGGGCGTGTGGTAGATCGCTGCCAGCCGCTCTGCTTGGGTGCCCTTGCCCGCTCCCGGCGGTCCCAAAAAGATTAACCTCGGCACTATTGCTTGACCATCCCTTCGTAACGCTGCGAAATGACGTAGGTCTGGATCTGCTTGGAGGTCTCGATCGCCACCCCCACCAGGATGAGCAGCGAAGTTGCCCCCAAGCCCTGAAAAGTGGTGATGCCGGTCGCCCGCTCCACCGCCGTCGGGATGATGGCCACCGCACACAAGAACAAGGCCCCCAGCAGGGTCAGCCGGTTGAGGATCCCTTCGATGTACTCGGCAGTGGCCTTGCCCGGTCGGACTCCCGGAATGCTGGCTCCCATCTTCTTCAAGTTTTGCGCCAGATCCACCGGGTTAATGATCAAAGAGGCGTAGAAATAGCTGAAAAGGAGGATCAGCACGAAGTAGAAGGGAATGTAAAACCAAGAAGTAGGGGCCAAAAGGTTGGCCACCTGCACCAACGTTAGGTTCTGGGTGTACTGGGCCAAGGCAAAGGGCAGGGACATCACCGAGTAGGCGAAGATGATCGGCATCACGCCCCCCTGGTTTAGCCGCAGGGGCAGGTAGCTCTTCTGCTCGCGGAATAGCTTGTTGCCCACCTGGCGCTTGGCGTAGACAATGGGGATTTTGCGGCTGCCCTCCTGGACGAAGACAATGCCGACAATGGTGGCTAGGAAGACGGCCATTAACACCAAGATGCCGCCAATGGTGCTGCTATCAGCGCGGGCCAGGCTGATGGTCTGACCCAGGGCGCGGGGCAGCGTGGCGACAATGTTGACGAAGATCAACAGCGAGGGACCACTGCCCACCCCCTTCTCCGTGATCATCTCCCCCAACCACATGACAAACATGGAACCTGCCGCCAGGGCCAGGGTGGTGGAGGCCATGAAGGCCAACTCGTTGCTGGTGTTGGCAAACTCCCGCACCCAGAAGGAGATGCCGATGCCCTGGATGATGGCCCAAATCAGGGTAACGTAGCGGGTGTACTGGGAAATCTGTCGCCGCCCCTGCTCCCCCTCGTTCTTCTGCAGGTTCTCCAGGGCCGGAATGGCCGAGACCAGCAGTTGCATGATGATGGAGGCGTTGATGAAGGGCAGGATGCCAAGGGCGAAGATCCCCAAAGCGGAGATACCGCCGCCCGAGAAGACATCCAGAAAGCCAAACACGGGGCTGTTGGCAGCTTCGGCGGCAAAGCGAGCCCGGTCAATGCTGGGGATGGGAATGTAAATGCCCAGACGCACCAACAGCAACAGGCCTAGGGTAAGAAACAGACGGCTGCGCAGGCCAGAGGCCATGGCCATCTGCATGAAGGTCTCTTGGGCGGAGGGAGCGGAGCCTCGTGTGTCAGCCATAAATGTAGAAAACCTCGCGGAAGGGAAAGGCAAGGTGAGCTATTTACCACTCTACGCTGCCGGTGGGAAAGTCGGCAAAATAGAGAAGCTGCAAACTGCGGCCCAATTTTAGGATCCGGCGGAAACGGCCCGGGATCCCCCAATCTCCACCCGACCTCCCGCTGCCTCGACTTTAGCTCGGGCTGAGGGGGTGATGGCAGCCGCTCTGATCGTCAGGGGCACGCCCACTTCCCCGTCTCCCAAAATCTTCAGCGGGCCATCGTTGGTGGTCACGATCCCCAACTCCATCAAGCTTTCCAAGCTGACCTCGCTGCCGGCGGGCAACTTGGCTAAAGCGCGCAGGTTGATCAAGGTGTACTGGGGGCGCCGCACGTAGCGGGGGAAGTGCTTAAGTTTGGGCAGCCGCCGATAGAGGGGGGTCTGCCCTCCCTCAAAACCAGGCCGGGGACCGCCCCCTTTGCGCGCCTTCTGTCCCCGCATTCCCTTGCCACAGGAGGCTCCCTGTCCAGCAGCGATGCCACGGCCTAGCCGCCGCCGCCGCCGCGTCGAGCCTGGTTGGGGGCGAATGTCTTCTAGTCGCATACTGACCTCCGGCTGACTTGCTGTTACTTACTCAACAGGCGGCGCACGTCGATCCCTCTATCTTCAGCTACCTGCTCAAAGGTGCGCATCCGCCGCAGCGCGTCAATGGTGGCGCGGGCGTTGTTGAGGGGGTTGCTGGATCCCAGTTGCTTAGCCAGGCTGTTGCGCACGCCCGCCAGCTCCAGAACAGTGCGCACCGCTCCCCCGGCGATGACCCCTGTGCCAGGAGCTGCCGGCATCACCAGGACAGTGGCTCCACCGCCTGATCCCCGCATGGGATGGGGCACAGACAACCCTTTGGTGAGGGGCACTTCGATTAGGTGCTTTTTGCCATCTACAACTCCTTTGCGCACAGCCCCGATGACGTCGTTGGCTTTGCCCACGCCAACTCCCACCTGGCCGCGCTCATTGCCCACCACCACCACGGCCCGGAAGCTCAGCTTTTTGCCGCCCTTAACGACTTTGGTGACGCGCCGGATCTGGATGACCCGCTCCTGCCACTCGCTAGTCTGCTCTTCGCGGCTCTTTTTGCTTCTGCGACGTTCTCTTTGCTCAGCCATATGCCATCTCCTCAGGGCCTAGAACTGTAAGCCTGCTTCGCGGGCGGCTTCCGCCAGGGCCTGAACGCGCCCGTGGTAGAGCTTGCCGCCGCGGTCGAAAACCACTTGAGAAATGCCTGCCTGTAAGGCCCGCTGGGCGACGGAGCGCCCCACCATGGCGGCAGCCTCTCGGGTGGCCGTGCCAATGTCCTTGAAGGCTTCCCGCAGCTCCCTGTCCAGAGTGGAGGCAGAGGCCAAAGTGTGCTGGGCTACATCGTCGATCACCTGGGCATAGATGTGCCGATGGGAGCGAAACACAGCCAAACGGGGCCGCTCGGGTGTCCCGAAGACCTTGCGGCGAATGCGGCGATGGCGACGTTGGGTGGCAGCTTTGCGAGTGATTTTCATAGCTACTTCTTGGCCTTCCCGGATTTACCTGCTTTGCGACGAACCTGTTCCCCTACATAGCGAATCCCTTTGCCCTTGTAGGGCTCTGGCGGGCGGACGGCCCGAATCCGCGCCGCCGTGTTGCCCACCAGCTCTTTGTCGATACCTGAGACGACGATGACGTTGTTGCCCTCAACCGCAATTTGGATCCCTGGCGGGAACGGGATCTCCACTGGGTGGCTGTAGCCAACATTCAAGATTAACTTGTTGCCCTGGGTGGAAGCCCGGTAGCCCACACCCACCAATTCCAGCCTGCGCTCAAAGCCCTTAGATACACCATCCACCATGTTGGCGACCAAGGTGCGGCAGAGGCCGTGCAGTTGGCGGGCCGGGCGAGACTCGTTGACCCGGCTGACCTTGAGCGTCTGGGCTTCTTGATGCACCGCAATCAAGGGGGGCAAACTGCGAGACAGTTGTCCCTTCGGGCCTTTTACCGAGATCTGCTGGCCCTCGATCTGAACCTCTACCTTGGCAGGAAGGGTGATGGGCCGCTTGCCGATACGAGACATGGGGCAACTCCTGACAAGAGAACAACTCATCAATAGACATAGCAGAGCACTTCGCCGCCGATGCCCTGTTTGCGAGCCTCCCGATCGGTCATGATGCCGTTGGAAGTAGAGATGATGGCAATCCCAATTCCGCCCAATACGCGGGGCAGCTCTTTGTGGCTGCGGTAAACCCGCAGGCCCGGTCGACTCACCCGCTTCAGGCCGTTGATGATGGGCCTGCAGTTGCGCCCTTTGCCTTTATACTTCAACCGCAACACAAGCTGAGCGTGGATCCCTTCTCCCTCTTCCTTCCAGTCGCTCACGAAACCTTCCTCATGAAGAACGCGAGCGATGCTGCGGGTCATGCGTGTGGCCGGAACCGCCACCGATTCATGCCGAGCCATGGTGGCATTGCGAATGCGGGTGAGCATGTCGGCGATCGTGTCGTTGGTGTGGGCCATGGGTGGGTCGGTGCTCCTCGGAAGATCGATCAAGTCGAGACAATTCGAGATGGGCAAACCTTAAGAGGCAAAGGGCATGCCAAACTCTTTGAGCAGGGCACGGCCCTCTTCGTCGGTTTCGGCCGTGGTCACAATGGAGATGTCCATACCTCTAATCTGGTCTACAGAGTCGTAGTTGATTTCGGGGAAGATCAGTTGCTCGCGAATACCAAGGGTGTAGTTGCCCCGCCCATCAAAAGATTTGGGGCTGACGCCGCGGAAGTCGCGGATACGAGGGAGGGCAATGTTGATCAGCCGATCCAAAAACGCATACATACGCTCCCGCCTCAGGGTCACCATCAGGCCGACCGGCATGCCCTTGCGGATTTTGAAACTGGCAATCGCCTTTTTGGCGCGGGTAATCACCGGGCGCTGGCCCGTGATGGCGCTGATCTCGGCGATGGAAGATTCCAGGGCCTTGGCGTTTTGGGAAGCATCTCCCAGGCCGCGGTTGATCACGATCTTTTCCAGACGCGGCACCTGATGGATGTTGGTGTAGCCCAACTCTTTTTGCAGCTTAGGAGCGATGACGGTGTTGTAGAGGATTTGCAGACGTTGGGGCATGGTGGGTTCTCCTTGCGGCTCTGGGCTGGGTCAGAGCCAGGCCAGTCTTGAAAAGGGAGTCTTAGTCGAGGATCTCGCCGGTTTTCTTGAGGACACGGACTTTGCGGCCATCGGCAGTGATTTGATAGCCAATACGGCTGGCCACTTCCTGTTTCTTGGAATAAAGCATCACCTTGCAGGCGTGGATCGGGGCTTCTTTGGTCTCGATCCGACCACTTTCGCCTTCCCGTTGCGGCTTGCGGTGGTAGGTGACGATGTTTACCCCTTCCACCAAGACCATGTTGCGCTCGGGAAAAACCTGCAGCACCTCGCCGATTTTGCCTTTGTCGTCGCCGGAGATTACCTGGACGGTATCTCCCTTTTTGATGCGCATTTTGTAGCGTAGGCTGTTGCGGTGCTTGCGAACGCCAGTCTGCCGAATCAGCCGTCGAATTTGGCTGGGCTTGAGGGGACGAACCATTACAGAACCTCCGGGGCAAGGGAGATGATCTTGGTGAAGTTTTTCTCCCGCAGCTCGCGGGCTACAGGGCCGAAAACGCGGGTTCCGCGAGGGTTGCCGTCGTTGTTAATGATGACGGCAGCGTTGTCGTCGAAGCGGATACACATGCCGTCGGGGCGGCGTACCGTATCGACCGTGCGGATGACTACAGCTTTGACGACGTCGGATTTTTTGACAGGCATATTGGGTAGGGCGTCTTTGACAACGCCGACGATCACATCCCCCAGGCTGGCGTAGCGACGGCCACTGCTGCCCAGGACGCGGATGCACATCAGCTTGCGGGCGCCAGTGTTGTCGGCTACCGTTAACATGGTTTGCTGCTGAATCATAGTTTCTTCACCTCCCGAATGATTTCGGTCACTCGCCAACGCTTGGTGCGGCTGAGGGGACGGGTTTCCGTAATGCGCACCAGATCCCCTTCTTGACAGCGGTTCTCTTCGTCGTGGGCCTTAAACTTTTTGGTTTTGACGACGATTTTGCCGTACTTGGGGTGGGCAACCCGGTTTTCCACGGCAACGACCACTGTCTTTTGCATCTTGTTGCTGACGACAACGCCGATCTTTTCGCGAGCAGGCATTACTCCTCCTTCTGGGTCTGAGTTGAGGACAAGGACTTGTTGCGCTTGCGCTCTGACTCAACGGTCAGCAGTTGGGCCAGCTTGTGTTTGCGCAGGCGAATGAGATGGGGCTGGTTCAACTGCCGCGTAGCCTGCTGCAAACGCAGCTCAAACAGCTCTTTCTTGACGGCGTAGATCTCCTGGCTCAATTCTTCGTCGGATAGGGCGCGAGCGTCGGCAATTTTAGGCATGGGCATGGCTCAACTCTCCTCCCTTAGATAGCGCTGGCTGCTACTTCTGTTGTTTCTGGAGCTGCTTTCTGAGCAGGTTCCGACTCCTCAAAGTTAGCCTTGGTAACAAACTTAACTTTGATCGGCAGCTTTTGGGCGGCCAGGCGCATCGCCTCTCGGGCCGTGGCTTCAGGAACTCCCCCCATTTCAAAGAGGACGCGGCCCGGCTTGACGACGCAAACCCAGTATTCGGGGTTGCCTTTGCCGGATCCCATGCGGGTTTCAGCAGGCCGTTGGGTAACGGGCTTGTCGGGAAAGATGCGGATCCAGATCTGGCCTCCCCGCCGGACGTAGCGGGTCATGGCCCGACGGCTTGCCTCGATCTGCCGCGCGGTGATCCAGGCGGGTTCTAGAGCCACAAGGCCGTATTCCCCAAAGTTGATGCGGTTGCCGCGGGTCGCTTTGCCTTTCATGCGCCCGCGCTGTTGCTTGCGGTATTTGGTTCGTTTGGGGCTTAACATGGCCGCTCCTTAAATCAACTGCGATAGGGATCCCTGGACTCTCGGGTGCTGGCCCTCAGGCTTCCACTGCTGAGCGGTCTTCAAAGGTGGGCCGCCGCCGCTGCTGCCGACGCTTGGGCTGTTGCAGGGGAGCCTTTTGTTCGGGACGTTCCTGCCCGGGGAGAACTTCCCCTTTGAAAACCCAAACCTTGACACCAATGACACCAAAGGTGGTCTGGGCGATGTGGTCGGCATAGTCGATATCTGCCCGCAGGGTGTGCAAAGGGATCCGCCCTTCCCGTGTCCATTCGGTGCGGGCGATCTCGGCTCCGTTCAGCCGCCCGGCAATTTGAATTTTGATCCCTTGCACCCCCGCCCGCTGGGCCCGCTGGATGACCTGGCGCACGATGCGGCGAAAGGCAATCCGCCGCTCCAACTGCTGGGCGATGTTTTCTGCCAGCAAAACAGCCTCGGCATCGGCACGGGTGACCTCGACTACGTTGATGCGAATGGTTCGCTCGGGGCTACCGTGCGAGCTCAGCTCTTTCTGCAGGCCCTGGCGCAGGGCGTCGAGGCCGGATCCCCCCCGACCAACCACCACTCCAGGGCGAGCGGCTCGGATCTCGAGGTCGATCTGATCCGCTTTGCGTTCAATTTGAATATCGGCCAGGCCGGCGCTGCTCAACTGCTTGGTCAGGTAGGCGCGGATGAGATCGTCCTCTCGCAGCAGGGCTGGGTAGCGAGCTGGATCGGCAAACCAGCGGCTGCGATGTTCCTTGATGACGCCGAGTCGGAAACCGGTGGGGTGAATCTTCTGTCCCATGGTGGTGTCGGTTGAGAGGTAAAGTCTGGGAATACAGGCGTTTAGGAGGCCGTCGCCGCTTCAGGTTCTATGGGCCGGACGGCAATGGTAATGTGGCAGGTGCGCTTGCGGATTGGGTAGGCCCGACCTTGGGCGCGGGGGCGAAATCGCTTCAGCGTCGGCCCCTGGTCAGCGTAGGCCTTGCTGATAACCAGATCCCGAGGATCCAGACCGTTGTTGTGTTCGGCATTGGCCACCGCTGAGCGCAGCACCTTGCGAACCGGCTCACAGGCAGCGTAGGGCATGAACTCCAACAGGATCAGGGCATCGGCATAGGTGCGCCCTCGGATCTGGTTCAACACGCGCCGCACCTTATAGGGGGACATGCGGATGTAGCGAGCTACCGCTTTGATTTCGGGGGATGGATCGGCCATGGCGCTCTCCTCGCTTATTCCCTCTTCTGTTTGTGGCTGAACTTAACGGCGGGCGGCTTTTTTGTCACTGCCCGCGTGGCCGCGAAAAGTACGGGTAGGGACGAACTCCCCCAGCTTGTGGCCTACCATCTGATCGGTGATGTAGATGGGCACGTGCTGCTTGCCGTTGTGCACGGCGATGGTGTGGCCAATCATGACAGGCAGGATGGTGCTGGCCCGCGACCAGGTTTTGATCATGTGCTTCTCGTTGCGCTCGTTCATCTTCTCGATTTTGAGAAGCAGCTTGGCATCGACAAAAGGGCCTTTTTTGAGTGAACGTCCCATAGCAACCTCAACAGTCTGGCAAGCTGGTAAGGGTCGAAAGAAAAAGAAGATTCAGGGGCGCAGCAGATGGCCGGACTCTTATTGAGCGGCCCTCCCGCCCTTGTCCCGGCGGCCGCCACGACGGCGACCGCGCACGATGAACTTGTTGCTGGGTTTGTTGCGTTTGCGGGTTTTGTAGCCCAGGGTGGGCTTGCCCCAGGGGGTGACAGGGGTGCTGCGGCCGATGGGGGCTTTTCCTTCCCCACCGCCGTGGGGGTGATCTACAGGGTTCATCACCGAGCCGCGCACGTGGGGACGGCGACCTAGCCAGCGGCTGCGCCCCGCTTTGCCGAGGCTGAGGTTGCTGTGGTCAACATTTCCCACTTGGCCGATGGTGGCGTAGCACTCGCCTCGGATCATGCGGACTTCGCCAGAGGGCAGCTTAAGGGAGACATACTTGCCCTCTTTGGCCACCACTTGGGCGCCAGCCCCGGCGGCGCGAACGATTTGCCCACCGCGGCCGGGATACAGCTCCACGTTATGAACCACCGTCCCCAGCGGGATCCGCTCCAGGGGCATGGCGTTGCCAAGCTCAAAGGGGGCATCGGGCCCCGCCATAATGGTGGCCCCCACCTCGAGGTTGCGGGGAGCGAGGATGTATCGCTTCTCGCCATCTTCGTATTCCACCAAGCAGATGCGAGCGCTGCGGTTGGGATCGTACTCGATAGTCTTGACGGTGGCCGGGATCCCGTGCTTGTCGCGGCGGAAGTCGATGATGCGGTAGAGCCGCTTGTGGCCGCCGCCCCGGTGGCGGCAGGTGATGACGCCGCGGTTGTTGCGCCCTTTTTTGCGGTGGATGAATTGCAGCAGCGACTTCTCCGGCCTGGGCCGCTTGCCGTTCTCGTCCCGCGACAGCTCCTCGAAGTCGGAGACAGTCATGTGACGGGTGCTGGGGGTATAGGGTCGGAAGGTACGAATACCCATGGCTCAAGGGGGGTGAAGGACGGTCGGAAAGGGGGGGTTGGTTAGGTGTCGGGGAAGAGGGTGATGGAGTCACCTTCGGCCAGGGTTACCACAGCTCGCTTGGGACGGCTGCGATAGCCGACAGAACGGCCTACCCGCCGCTGCTTTCGGGGCAGCTTGAGGGTGTTCACGGAGGTGACCCGCACCCCAAACATCTCCTCAACGGCAGCTCGGATGAGCGGCTTGGTGGCAGTGGGCATTACCTCAAAGACGTACTTGCGCTGTTCCATCAGGGCAGTTGCCTTTTCGGTGATGACGGGACGCAACAGGACATCAGCCAGGATCCGCTTGCTCTCAGTCATCGTCTTCCTCCTCTGCTGCGGCTGTTTCGGCCTCCTCTACGGCTGGCGGCTTGGCAATGGGCTCTGCTTCTTGGGCTAGTTCTGCTTGTCCTTGAACTTCTCGCTCTTGTTCTGGGGCCAGCTCTTCTTCCTGGGTTTCCTGAACTTGTGGAGTTGCTAGAGCTACTTGATCAGATTGATCAGCTTGCGCCTGTGGATCCTCTGGCTGGGCTTGAGCTTCCGTTTGCTCTTCTTGCCCTTGGCTTTGACCTTCAACTTGCTGAGCTTCTTGCTTTGCGGCCTGAGCCTGATCTTCAAGGCGATCGGCTGGGGTTGGAGCTGCTGCTGCCGCGCCGGATCCCCAGCGGGCCTTGAGCTTCTCCAGGGCAGAGGTGGTGATCAGCACCCAATCGACGTTGAGCAGATCAAAGACGTTGAGCTGATCCAGGCCGATCAGCTTGACGCGGGCGATGTTGCGCACGGCCCGCTCGACAACTTCCGAGCGTTCGGCGACGATGAGCAGTGCCGACTGATCCTCCATCACCCCCCAGCGCAGCAGAGCTTGGGCCACGGCGCGAGTCTTGGGCGGGTTGAGCTGATCCTGGAAATCTTCCACCACGACCAGATCCTCCACCCGGCTTTGCAGGGCAGTGCGCAGAGCCAGTTGCCGCTCTTTGCGGTTCATGGCCAGGTTGTACTCCCGCTTGCGGGGGCCAAAGATCACCCCACCCTTGCGCCAAAGGGGGGAGCGAATGGAGCCGGCGCGGGCTCGGCCGGTGCCTTTTTGCCTCCAAGGCTTGCGACCGCCACCGCGCACCTCAGCCCGGGTCTTGGTGTGGGCGTTGCCTTGGCGGGCGTTGGTCATCTGCCGGCGAAGAGCCAGATAGAGAATGTGGGAGGCCGTTTCGGGACGGGCAACTTTGAGACTTAGCTCTGCGCTGCCCACCGTTTCCCCTTGCCAGTTTTTCACCACACAACTTGCCATGGTTTCCTCGTCTTTGCGGATGCTGGTCAGCCTTTGCCAGGGATCCCTTTCCTAGCGTTTGTTACCCACCTGCTTGGCAGGGGTAATCTCCAGCAGCCCCCCTTCCACGCCGGGCACACAGCCCTTGATGATCAGCAAGTTCCGCTCCGGATCCACCTGCACCAGCTGCAGTTTGCGAATGGTGACGCGGCAACCTCCCATCCGACCCGCCATGCGTAGCCCCGGAAACACGCGGCCAGGCGTTGTGCCGGCGCCGACGGAACCCGGTCGGCGATGGTTCTTGGAGCCGTGGGACATGGGGCCGCGACCAAAGTGGTGCCGCTTCTGGTAGCCGGCAAACCCCCGTCCGATGGAAGTGCCCGCCACATCCAGCAGCTGGCCCGGAGAGAAGATCTCGACGGTGATCTTTTGCCCCAACTGGTAAGCCTCTGGCTGTTCGACCCGGAACTCGCGCAGGTGGCGCAGCAGCTCCGTCACCCCCGCTTTGCTCAGGTGGCCCCGCTGGGCTCGCGTGAGGTGCTTTTCGGTGGTGGGCCAGTAGCCCAACTGCACGGCGTTGTAGCCATCTGTGGCTTGAGTCTTGATCTGGGTCACCGTGCAAGGCCCCGCCTGCACGACGGTAACCGGAATGGCCAACCCTTCCGGAGAGAAGATCTGGGTCATGCCGACTTTTCTTCCAAGGATGCCAAGCGCCACGAGAACCTCCCCTCGAGCCTCTACAACTTGCTTTTATCAGCTTGCAACGGCTCAATGAGCCGGATCCAGGCAGCAACGGCGCGGCAGCAGGAAGCTCAGGACTACCTGAGCCTGCCCGCTCAGGCGAAAAAGCAATGAAAAGGAATCTCTGGATCCCTGGCGGCCAGACAGCGCCAGCGGCGCTGTCCCCTTTGCTTAGTTCAGCCTCAAATCACACGCCAAACTGCTTTTAAAGACTGCTCAGACTTACCTGCAAAGAGGCAGTATCTGGTTTAGCAGTACGCTAGGTTGCCGAGAACCGTCGTCAGAGCGGGCGGACTTGATTGGCAACAGTAGTACATCATAGTGAGGTGAGGACCTGTTTGTCCAGATTTTGCCGAGAAAATGGCTCGGTTGGGGGGCAGCGACCGTGAAAGCCACTCTGGTGGGCGAAAAGAGCTATCGGCAGCAAGAGCCATCTCCTTTTAGGAGTGTGATGGGGTTAGCCGGCGGCGGGCTGACCCAGGCTTGTGTAGATCGCTACCTGGATTTGTTGCGGGCGGGATCCGAGCCGGGCCGGATCTTGTTTTTGGTGCGCAGCCAGCGGCAGGCAGAGGAGGTGTTGCGGCGCTTGCGGCAGCTCAGCTCGAGGTGGGTGGGGCCGTGGCGGATCGAGACGTTTTTGCAGCGGGTGGGACGCTCTTTGGCAGATCACTGGCCGCAGGTGTGCGAGCGGGTTCCTCAGTTGCCGCGCTCGTTTGAGCCGATTCCCTTGCCCAAGGATCTGACCCAATTTCTCTGTGGGCGAGCCTGTGCTTTGTGTCCGCGGCATGGGGAGGTCTTTGCCAATCTTGGGCTGGAGGAGTTCCAGATTTGGGATCAGATCAGCAGCGCTGCCTATATTGCGGGGGCTTCGGGTTTGGCGGCGGAAGCGGTGGGATCCCGGCTGGCGGCGGCCTGGCCGGCGGAGGGGGATCCGAGGCGGGCAGAGGCCTTGCAGGCGATGGGCTGCTGTGTGGGTCGGCTGTGGGAGGTGGGGTTGCGGCTGGGATCCCTGGATTTTGGCCTGCAAATCCGGCTGTTTGGCGAGCGCATCCTGCCGCTGGCGGAGTTTTGGCAGGAGTGGGATCACCTGATCGTGGATCAGGCGGAGGACAGTTGCGGGGTGGCGCTGGAGTTTTACCGGCAAGGGCAAGCCCATCTGCAAAGCCAGTTTTTCAGCTACACCATCGGCGGCGGAGTCTCTTTGACAGGGATCCCGGAGGCCGTGGCTCGCTTTCTAATGGAAAACACCCAGGTTCAGCTTCTGGAGGGGAGCTACCGCGGCTCAGCCGGCATGATCCGCCTGGGACTGCAGATTGCACGGGTGCTAGATCCGCAGTTTGACCCTCCCCTAACGGAGCCTCTGGCAGAGAGGCTGCCAAGGGTGCAGGTGCTGGAGGGCGAGACCCAATTCGCGGCGGTGGAGGCGATGGTGGCCCAGATCCGGCAGCTTTTGGCGGCAGGGATCCCAGCTTCTCGCATCGCCGTCCTGCTGCCTCGCATGGATGCGGCGGTGAGCTTGAGCTTGCAGGAGCAGTTGGCGGAGGTTCCCGTCTTGCCGATCGCTCCCTTCCCTGCCCTGATCCGCTACCCACTGGTGCGGGCTTTGCTGACGGCGGCGGAAGTGGCCCATCCCCAGTGGGGAGCTTTTCCCACCTTGCCGGCCTGGCGACTGCTCCTGGGCAGGGTGTTGGATTTGGATCCCATCCGGGCGGCTTTGCTGGCCGAAGATACCCTTGACCCGGTAGGGCGTTCCCTGCGGCCCAAGACCGCCGTGCGACAGCCGGAGCGGGTGGGGTTTGCCAACCTGGAGCGCTACCAGAAGCTGCTGGATTGGCTGCGCAGCTACCGCGGCGGGCCCTCCTTGGCCGCTTTCTTCCAGCGGTTTTTCGCCGATCACCTAGCCCAGGGGATGGCTCTGCCCCAAGACCAAGAGCTGCTGCAAGCGCTGATCGAAGCGGCGCAACGGTTTCGCCGGGCCTTTCCTGCCGAAGGGGATCCCGCCTTTTTGGCCATGATCCGCTCGGGACAAACCCCCAGCAACAGCCGCTTCGAGCCCGACTATTCCCGCTACCTCGTGGTGGCGACGCCGGTGGCTTATATCAACTGGGGTTTGCAGGCAGATTATCAGTTCTGGTTCGACATCACCAATCCGCTTTGGTTCCGTTCTCTCTGGCGTGTGCTTTACAACAGCCGTGTGCTGACGCCGGAATGGGATGGGGAGGTTTTCGATGCGGCCCAAGACCTGCAGGCGCGTCAACAAATTCTGGCTCGCACACTGTTGAACCTCTGCTGCCGTACACGGCAAGGGCTGTGGCTGGTGCGCTCCACTTTTAATTACCGCGGCGAAGAGAACACCGGTATGTTAGATTATCTCGTTCTGAAAGCCGTGAAGGCTATGGCAACAGCCTGAGAGAAGAAACCCTGTACTTAAACTCCACTCCGGGTGAGAAAGAGCCCCAAGTGGCGCAACAGGGGCTTTCCAAACCGCCGTGAAGCGAGGACTGTACCAAACCGGGAAGGGGTGGCTAGTCAACGCGGGTGCCAATTCGCAAGGACTCTACCCCGCTGACGCGAACAGCAAAGTAAGCAGAACCTCGGGGCTTTGCCTTAGGGAACTGTGCAGGGGTGTCTTGACAGCACTTTTGCAAGTCTGTTTGTGGACTGCGTAAGAATTCCCCAACTTTAGTCGGGGGAGTGGCAAGCCGCTGCCTGATTACCTGGATCCCGGTAGCCTTGAGGATCACGACTTTCTGGAAGCAGATAGCTCTACCCAACAGCGAGCGGGCCTCGAAGGCAATGTTTGAGCTAGAGCCTCCTGAATCTTCGCTCTATGGCAGCTTCATAGAAGCTTCACGGAGGCTGCGTTGAGGGCAGATAAAGCTATTTTTAGGCGAGAGCTATCTTGCGGAATCCGAAGCTTTATCTCCTCTTTATCTTGCCGGATTTGGGTTAGCCTTGGGTTGAGTTTCCTTAGGCCCTGCCTGATGGATCCCGCCACCTTTTTGGAGCGCTACGGGTTTGAGCTGGAGGGGCGGCCCGGCCAAGTGTGGGTGGAGGGCTGGGGCCAGCAGTTCCCGACCTCTTGGATCCCGGCGGCCCTGCTGGAAGCCCTCTACCAGGGCCGCTACAAGGCTGCCTCTGTAGAACAGATCCTCCGCCTCTGGCAGCGCCGCGGCGCTCCTCACCTCACCTTCCCCCTAGAAATCAGCCAATCCCTGTGGCGGGAACAACAGGAGCAGATCCGCTCCTTAGTCTCGACTACCGCCCGCTCTTTTGCTCGCCCTCCCTCACCGCTCCCAGCCCCGCTCAGGAGAGGATCTTCCTTCTCCGGAGAATCGGCCATTTCTCTCGACTTGTTGTTGAGTGAGCTGCAGGATCTCCCTCCCAAGCTGCGCCACCTGCTCGTCAAGCCACAGGCCCTCCAACCGGCTCGCACCGGTGAGGCGGAGCTCTTGGTAACTTTGGAGCTGCAGCAGACTGTCGCCGAGCCTTCCACTCCTACCCAGCCCTCCCAGGGAGAGCCCTGATCTGGACTTCCTTGCGCTTTTCTCGAAAGGTCTACCTTAAGTTGGGGGATTCTTACGCAGTCCACAGACAGACTCGCAAAGGCACTGCCAGGACTTCCCCAGAGGGTTCC
>NZ_JANSJA010000027.1:0-2084 GCF_047462335.1 Synechococcus sp. H60.1 | reverse complement strand
GGCTGAGAAGATAGCGCCCTAGCAGCCCCTCTCCCGGAGGGAGAGGGGAGTTGGGGATCGAGACAACGCCCAGCTTCACCGATGGAAAGACAGTGAGAAGTTGTATCGCCTGCGTCTCGTTGCAACGGACACCCCCGCGCCGCTAGCGGGATTGAGGAACTAGCGCCAGATCCTGGGTGAGGCGCAGCTCGATCACCTGGTTGGGATCCAACACCACCACCTGCGGCGCTGTCACGTTGCCGATCACCGCTCCGGCCACCCCTGCCCCCAGCACTTCTTCTGTGGCAATGGCATTATCGCCGGTTACCAAGCCGAGAACGGCGCCTGCTGCCGCACCGATGGCCGCATCTTGGATGATCTTGCCTGTGGTGGTGTAGCGGGGGTCCTTGACATCGCGGATTACATCCGATTGAGCGGCCAAGGGGAACAGTTGGTTGTTGACGATGATGCTTTCCGCCACAAAGCGCGTGCCGCCCGGCGCCGGCTCAAAGCGGCCATCCACCCGTGAGCCAAAAGGCACCAGGATGTCCCCCTGGCCGTTGCGAATTGGGTTGCGAACGATCAAGGACATAGGGCGAGTTTCGTTGGGGGCGATGAAGAGGCGCTCGTTGAAGGGGGTGGTGGTCTGTATCAGAGTGCCCGCCGCCAGCGTGGAAAGGCGCAGGTCAAAGCCGGGCTGAGGGGTGGAGAGCCAATTGCCTGGGTTCTGGGCCACCAGGGATCCCCGACTGAGCAGGGCCTGGTGGGTAAAAGCAGCCACCTCAGCACGGGTGGCAGGACGGTTGGGCTCCAAGAGCATGGGATCTGGGTAATTCACGATCAGGCCGGCGCGGTTGGCGGCTGCAATTGGCGCCAGGGCCCAGTTGGGAATGGCTGCCGCGTCACGGTAGCGGCTGAACAGCTCGCTCGGCTGGGCCACGGGGATGGCACTTGTGTTGCCAAGGGCGTTGGTCAGGATCACCAGCGCCTCGGTGCGGGTAACGGGCTGTTCGGGTCGGAAGGTGCCGTCCGGGAAGCCGGCCACCAAGTTGTTGGCTGCCGCCGCGGAGATAGCGTTAGCCGCCCAGTGGGTGGGGGGCACATCCCGAAAGCCGATGAAGGTACCAGAGGTGTTGCGGAGGCGAAAGGCAGTGGTGACGAGGGTGGCAAACTGAGCACGGGTCACCGGCTCGTTGGGACGGAAGGTGCCATCCGGGAAGCCGTTCAACACCCTTTGAGCGGAGAGAGCCTCAATGTAGGTTTGGGCCCAGTGACCAAAAGTGTCGCGAAAAGGGGCGGCCATAGCCACCTGGCAATGAATGCCCAATACCGCCCCGGATAGGAGTAGGCCTGCTGCACGCGGAGTCAAAAGAGAGGAAAACATCGTTCACTTACCTGTCATCATCCTGCCCATTGCTGGGTCAATAGCTACTCTTATTCTGGCTATTTCCTCAGCAGTGGCAATAGCTAAAACCCTTGCTGCACGCTAATTTGAGCGTTTCCAACCTAAAATTTGCATGGAAACGTAATAGCAGGGGATTGCTAAGGAAATCTCCTCATCTCTGTTGCGTCAGCGTTGCATATAGACAACACCCCAGACTCAGTTCTGTTCATAGCATTGCCACTCTGTACAAGTTTGAGACAGACCCCCTAGGGCTCTGCAATGCCAAGGAGTTGATGCTGGCAGAACATAGAGCCAACACCTTCAGCCTCTCTCCCAGAAGGAGAGAGAAGCTGAGAATCAACGCAAAGATCACCGGTTTTGGCCAGGGATAGGGAGTGTTGCGTGCTCCGTAGCCAGTGAACACGAAAGGCCGCCTGCCGCTGGCGGGATTGAGGAACCAGCGCCAAGTCTTGGGTGAGGGCCAGCTCAGGGATCCGGAAGGCTCGCCCTGGAGCACCTTGGCAGTCAGTATGGGTTAAATAAAGACTGTCTTGGAGAGGGTGTTGGTTACTCATTGGAGTTTCCTAACCGAATTTCATGGCGAGCTGAATTATGTCTATTTGCTTGTTGATTCGTCTCTTGATAACAAAATTTCTAACCTAGTTTTTCCCTCAACTCAGGATCGAGCCGAGTGTTAAAGCAGCAATTTGGAGAACAACTA
>NZ_JANSJA010000026.1:0-2086 GCF_047462335.1 Synechococcus sp. H60.1 | reverse complement strand
GGCGGGCTAATCCTGAAGCGGCAGGCAAGGCCCTCCACAGCCGGGCAGAGCATTTTTGAAAAGGGGCGAAGTTAACCCTATGTGGCCAGCGGAAGGTCGGCAACGGGCCATCATCGAGGCGGTGACGCCGGAAATCGACGGTGGGCGCTACGCCATCAAGCGAACGGTGGGGGAGTACGTGGTGGTGGAGGCGGACATCTTCGCCGATGGCCACGACCAACTCTCGGCGGTGCTCAGTTTTCGCCAGGCCGGGGCAACAGACTGGGAGGAGCTCTTCATGGAGCCCATCGGCAACGACCGCTGGCGGGCCCAATTTCAGGTCACACAAATCGGCCAAGCCTTTTACCGCATCTTGGCCTGGGTGGATCCTTTCCAAACCTGGCAGCAGGATCTGCACAAGCGGGTGGCTGCCGAGCAGGATGTGGCGGTGGAGCTGTTGATCGGGGCGGAGCTAGTGGAGCGGGCCGCCCAGGCTCAAAGCGGGGATCTGGCGGCAAAGCTGCGCAACTACGCCCAAATGCTCCGCCAAGGCGGGGATCCGGCTATCGCGATCGCCCTTTCCCCAACCCTGGGATCCCTGATGCAGCTCTACGGCGAGCGCCGCTTCGTCACCGCCTACCCGGAGCGACGGGTTTGGGTGGATCCGGAGAAGGCCCGCTTCAGCACCTGGTACGAGCTGTTTCCCCGCTCCTGTGGCCCTGACGAGCACACCCACGGCACCTTCCAGGATGTGATCGCTCGCCTGCCGCTGCTTGCCGAGATGGGCTTCGATGTGCTCTACCTGCCCCCCATCCACCCCATCGGGCGCACCTTCCGCAAGGGCAAAAACAACTCTATGACGGCAGAGCCGGAGGATGTGGGCTCTCCCTGGGCCATTGGCGGGCCAGAAGGCGGGCACAAGGCCATCCATCCGCAACTGGGATCCCTGGAGGATTTTCATCGCTTGGTGGCGGAGGCCAAAAAACTCAACATCGATATCGCCCTGGACATCGCCTTCCAGTGCTCGCCGGATCACCCCTATGTGAAAGAGCACCCGGAATGGTTTAGAAAGCGGCCCGACGGCACCATTCAATATGCGGAGAACCCGCCCAAGAAATATCAAGACATCTACCCCCTCGACTTTGAGACGGAAAACTGGCAGGCCCTCTGGGAGGAGTTAAAAAGCGTTATCGAATACTGGATCGACCAGGGAGTCACCATCTTTCGGGTTGATAATCCCCACACCAAGGCTTTTGGCTTTTGGGAGTGGTGCATCGGCCAGATCAAGGCCAAGCACCCGCAGACAATCTTTTTGTCTGAAGCCTTCACCCGCCCCAAACTGATGAAATCCTTGGCCAAGCTGGGCTTCACCCAGTCTTACACCTATTTCACCTGGCGCAACGACAAGTGGGGCCTGACGGAGTACTTCACCGAGCTCACCCAAACCCCGATGCGGGAGTACTATCGCCCCAACCTCTGGCCCAACACGCCGGACATTCTGAACGAGTTCTTGCAAAAGGGGGGACGCCCGGCTTTTATGCTGCGCCTCATCCTGGCGGCCACGCTGGGGGCCAGCTACGGCATCTACGGCCCCGCTTTTGAACTCTGCGAAAACCGTCCCCTCCGCCCCGGCAGCGAAGAGTATCTGGACTCGGAAAAATACCAAATCCGCCACTGGGATCTGGACACACCGGATAACTTGCGGCCTCTGATCGCGCAGGTGAACCGGATCCGACGGCAAAACCCGGCTTTGCAAAGCGACTGGAGCTTGGTGTTTCACCCCACCGACAACGAGGCCCTGATCTGCTATTCCAAGCGCACCTTTGATGGCAGCAACCGCATCTTGGTGGCGGTCAACTTGGATCCGTTTCACATTCAATCCGGCTGGGTCACCCTCAACCTGGGGGCTTTGGGTTTGGAACACTGGCAAACTTTCAAGGTGATCGACCTCTTGGACGGCCAGCAGTATTCCTGGCAGGGATCCACCAACTACATCAAGCTGGATCCCTGGACGATGCCAGCCCACATTTTTCTCATCGAAAGCTGAAGATCCCGACAACAGCAGTACAGTAAACTACCCGGCTCCGACCGCTAAGCGGTACGGAGC
>NZ_JANSJA010000025.1:0-20800 GCF_047462335.1 Synechococcus sp. H60.1 | reverse complement strand
CCGTGCCGATCCCCAAGACCAACCCCCAAGCCAAAGAATCAGGGGTACGGGGATAGTTGTGCCAGGTGTAGCCAAAGATTTGGTTGGCCAGCCAAATCATCGAAGCGCTGACGATTGCCCTTTGGCGAGTTAACGTGGTGCCCGTGACGATGCCAACAGTTACAAAAGGCAGTGTACAGGTATAGGCAATGTTGCTAAGGCAGCCGATGGTGGTCAATAGGCTGGGCCAAAATCGACCTTGGGCTAGATCGCGGGTGGCTTGGATCCAAATGACCTCCGGGATCCCGCGGCGGGTTTTGGGGATGGACTGGACAAGAGCTTGTAGGCTGACCATAGGCTAATCCCCAGGAAAAAGGTGAGCTTTTAAGGGACACTTGTTCAGCAGGTGCTCCTGGACAATTTGCCGCGCTACTGGGGGTGTGACTTGCTTGTACCAGGTGCGGTCACCAGAGTAGAAAACCACCGGCCCTTGTTGGCAGACTTCTAGGCATCCTGAGGTGATAACCGGAACATCCAGATTGGCCTCGCGCAGGGCCGATTGCAAAGCTTCCACCACCGGCTGATAGTGGCGAGAAGGATAGCAGCGGCTGGAACGGCAAACCGCCAAATAGGGCCGCTTGAGAGGGTTATCTGCGTAAGGGATCCGCTCTTTTCCCTCGACGTAAATGGCTCGCAGGCGTTCATAAAGGGAAAGCTGCTGATAGTCGGCTTTGCCTTCGGGCAGGTAGTCTTCTCCTGGCCCCAAAAAGGGACTGGGCAAAAAGATCTGCAGCAGCGATTCCTCTGTCCCGTTCCAAAACTGGATCCCCCATTGGCGAGGCTGGCCCTGCGGATTGAGGCGGCGATAGAGGGCGGCGCGGCCGACCAATCTTTTGCGGCGCAGCTCAGGAGGAGTTCTGCGGTAGGGGCCGCCCTGGTGTTCCTCCAAACACAGATGCAAATGCCAAGTTTCCGTGGCCACGGTCAAGTAGCCGTCGTAGAGCACACAGAGAGTAGGGGGATCCTTGAAGGCCGCTTCCAGGACGCCACCCTCCACCACCTGGCCCACTTGGATCTCGGCCCAGCGCTCCTGAAAGAGCTCATAGAGCAGCGGCCCAAGACAGTCGATGTGAGCCGGGATCCCTTCGTAAACGGTTGTCCAGCCGGTGGGGGAAACCTCTTGCCAAGTTTGATTTAAGGGTGGGACCCAGGGATTGAAAACAGCCATAGGTTGCTCCTATTGGATTGGCGGAATGCGGGCAATCACCCCCTTTTTGATGGGGCGCTCTGCCCAGGGCAGGATCCCATCGGGCTTTGCCAAATACAGCTCCGCCGTTTGCAAGATTGGCTCCACGTCTTTTGGATCGAGATCGCCAAAGACATAGGTCATCTTTCGGGGGGCTGCCAGCGCAACCACACAAGCGTGGCTGCAGCCGCTCATACAGGCAACTGGCTTCAGTTGCAGTTGGGGATTGAGCCTTTGGGATTGCAAGGCAGCTAGGAGCATTTCTCCCTTGCTGATCCCTTCTTTTTGGCCGTTGACCCAGCGAGATCCACAGGTGGTGCAAACCCAGAGGCAATGTTTAGACTCAGCTTGAGCCAAAGTTGTCGATGGAGAAATAGAGGGAAAGTTGGTCGCGCTCACCATAGAGTTGTATCCAAACTCCACTGCAAAGCAGACAATTCCACTAGGGCAGCTTGTTCTAGATAGTTAGCCAAAAACAGCCCGAGAGGATGCTAAAATTGCCCCCGCAAGCTCACCCTCAGCGTGCGGCCAACGCCGGGATAGCCGGGGAAAACTTCATACTGCTCATCCAGCAGGTTGTCGATCCCCAACTCTAGGCTCAGGGCCTCAGTCAACGGGATCCCTCCCCGCAAAGCCACGGTGGTATAGCCTGGCAGGGATTCCGTATTGGAGTTGTTGGTAAAAAAGCTCCCAATGTGATGGACCAAGATCGAGCCGTACCCGCCCTGCTCATAGCGATAGGTTAGGCCTAGGTTGAAGCTATCGGCTCCCACAAAGGCTAGCTGTTTGCCAACTGTGGCCGGGTTAAGTGCAGCGCGGATGATGGGATCATTGAGGGTGTAGTTGGCAAAAAGCGTCCAGTTTTCCCCCAAACGCAAATCCAAAGCCGCTTCCAGGCCGGTGTATTCGACCAGCCCAATATTCTCATAGGTTCCCTGGCGCGGCCCCAGGCTGACAAAGGTGATGCCATCGCGGATGCGGTTGTGGGCAAACGTTAGCCGCAGCAGGCCAAAATCTCCCAGGCTCTGATCCAAGCCAACGTCAAAGCTCTCCCCTCGCTCTGGGCGGAGATTGGGGTTGCCATCCACTTCAAAAAAGCCTCGCAGCCGAAAGAATAATTCCGAGATCAAGGGGGTGCGAAAGCTGCTGGCGTAGTTGGCTCTCAAGGTGGTGCCTTCCGCCACTGTCCAGCGGATCCCCACAGCCGGCGAGGTGGCCGAGCTATTGGCCAAACTGCTGAAGTCCTGGCGCATGCCCAGATCAAGGTGGAAGTTGGGATCCGGGCTGTAATCCAGGCGGGCAAACAGGGCGCCCTGGTTAACCGTATCGTCGTAGTTGATATTGGCAGAACCGTTGGCAAAGGAAAAAGTTGTATTGCGAGCTGAGATGGAGCGATAATCTACCCCCAAAGCTCCCTCTAGGTTTTCGCCGGCTTGCCAAGCATACTGCAGCTGGGATCCCCAGCCATTGCGCAGGATGACGTCGCGGGATCCCTGGCTTTGCGGAGCACTGAAACGGTAGTTGAGATCGTCAAAAAAGACTCTTGCCTGCAGGGATCCTGTTGCCTGAGTCCACAGCCAACTGAGATCCAGCAGCAGATCGTTGGTGTTTTGCTCTGCATCGGGAGAGGGAAATTCCACACTGCCGGGCACACGAAAGGCTTTATTGAGGTAGAGGGCGTTGGCTGTTAGGACTTGGTCTTTGGCCAGTTGCCAGGTAAGCTTGGCCTGCAAGTTGTGGTACTCCACCGCCGAGTTTTCCCGCTTGCCTGACTTGCCCAGCCGCTCAATTGCAAAGGGAAAGTCGTTGTTACTTTTCAGACGGCGATAGCTGAGCACCCAGCCCAGATCCTGGGCTTGGCCCCGACTTTGGATCCCTTGCTCATTGAGGCCGTAGCTGCCGACCGCCGCTTCCAGCACCGTCTCCGTTTCTGGCTGTGGCTCCACCGTAACGATGTTGATCACGCCGCCAACAGCATCCGAGCCATACAGAGTAGAGCCGCCACCGGGAGAGACTTCAATTCGCTCGACAATATCTGTGGTGAGTTGAGAGAGGTCAAACCCGCCAAAGAAGCCCAGATCGTTGAGGGGGCGGCCGTCCAAGAGCACCAACACCTGCGCCGTTCGCGCCCCTCGCATGAATTGAGAGCTAAGAGCTCCCAACTGAGTTCCCGCTGTGCCATCGCTGAGGATCCCAGGCAGATAGCGCAGGGCTTCTTGCACCGTCCTTGCCCCTTGCTCGCGCATCTGCTGGCGGGTGATGACATAGACTGGGCGCGAAGAGTCCCGCAGCAAGCCAGGGCGGCGAAACGGTGTGGTGACGGGTTGATTGAAAATCTCGGCACTAAGACTGGTGTCCAAGACCGCTTGCGCCCAGGCTGGGATCCCCAAACTCCAGCTCCCCAGCCCAAGGCTGAGACATACAACAATTACTTTCATCCGGTTGCTCCTGCTTCCGTGCGACGCGGAAGAGCTAAGCTGTGAGCCAAAGCCGCAGGCGGGCATCCTGACTGAGGGCCTTAGCCCATCACAGTTGCGGCACAGCGCCGGATTTGCACCGGACTTTCCCCATTGCTTGCCCTGGCTGATCCCCAGAGCAACCTGACGGCACGGCTTTCTCCGCAGTCCTTTTGGAAAAAGCCGTGCTAGGCATCATACATCCCCTGCTGGGGAGTTCCTATCCTGCCGGGGGGGATCCCTGGGCAGTGAGGTCAACGGAAGATCATCTCCGCCACCGCGTCAAAGCCGGCGTCCAACAGGCGATCCAAGACCGACTGGGCTTGGCTGCGGTTGTCGTAGAGGCCGGCCTGCAGCACTCTCCTGCCGTTGAACACGGTCTCCACCGCTTCGGGGACGAGCTGCCGCAGCCGCTGCAAGTCGTCGCTGCCCTTGGGGGTTACCAAGACGCGAAACTGGGTTGCCGCTTGCGTCAGCGGGACGGAGTCCTTGTCGGCAGCCTGAGCAGGAGAAGCTGGGGCCGAGCTTGAGGGTGCAGAGGAGGAGGTAGGAGGGTTTTCTCTGGCTTGGCGGCGGGCCGGCGGCGGCAGCAGGGTGGTGATGTCGGTAAGGGGAGCTGCAGAGGCCTGGCGGACAGGGGCGGCAGGAGCCGGCTCAACCGGCTGGGCAGGCGTGGTAGAGCCATCGGGGGTGAAGGGGACGGCAACAAACTCCTGGGGTTGCGTGCTTGACGGCTGGCTGGGGCTGCTGGGCAAAATACGCCCTCCCGAGCCCGCTGCAGGAGGGGGAAGGGGGGCCGTCGATTGCGGCACCGCCACCACCGGTAGGTTTGGGGAAGTTTCGGCTGGCTTGGCCGCCGCCGGCTGGGGATCCCGGCTGGGAGCCGGGGGAGCGCTGGGCAGCGTCAGGCCGCCTGCAGCAATGGGTGGTGGGGCGCTGCTGGGCAGGGCAGCAACCGTGGTTTGGCCCGCTAGATCCAGCTCCCCTTTGGTTTTGCCCGCCAGTTGGTTGCCGTTGGCGTTGAGGCGCAGGCCGCGGGTGGCGTTGTGGATGTCGTACTGGCCGTTGCCCTCAAAAATGTTGTTGCCAGGATCCGAGGCCGTGCCCAGATCGGGCTGGGCGTTGGTGATAGCTGTCAGGCCAGTCTCCAGGTTGCGGGCAATGAGATTGTTGCGCAAGATGGGCCGGGCGCTGCCGCCAACCACAATGCCGGTGCGGTTTTGCAGGATGCGGTTGTTGCGCACCATCGGCGCCGAGCGCTGGTCGATGGTGAGGCCAAAGCCGGTCTCTTGGAAGAGGTTGTTGACAATGGTGGGCTGGGAGGTACCCAAGACAGAGATGCCGTTGGCCCCATTTTTGTAGAAGCGGTTGCCCTCTATCCAGGGGTTGGAGGCGCCAGCAATGAAAATGCCGTCGTGGATGCTGCCCACAAAGCTGTTGTTGAGAATGCGGGGGGAAGCCGATTCTATCCAGAGGGCATAGCCGCGCCGCCCCTGGTTGCGCAGGGTAACCCCGCGCACCTCTGAGCCGGTCTCGGCCAGCAGAGCAACATTTTGCCGGGCCAAGGTCGGGCTCATGTAGGTGCCGCCGCCATCGATCAGGTAGCCCTCCCCTAGGGTGGACTCGTCCCCGCGCAAGATAAGGCCAGCCTTGAGGCGGATGGGGAAGACTTCGCCGCTTTCTGCGCTGTAGATCCCCGGCAGCAGCTGGATGATGCTGCCCGCTGGCGCTCGTCCAATGGCATGGGTGATGGTCTTGAAGGGGTTGTTGCGGGATCCATCCCCTTGGGTATCGCTGCCGTTGGCGGCATCAACAAAAATGGCCGGGCGGTCGTCCGGCAGCGGTGGCGCCTGGGGCAGGGCCTGCTTCTCCAAAAGGCCAGTGTCCAGGGAAGTTTGCGCCCAACTGGGATCCCTTCCTGCCGCCAGCAGTAAGCTGGTGCTCAACAGCAGAGAGGCAGCCAGTCGTGCCAGGGTTGGGGAGCCATGGCGCTGCAACCACAAGTCAGGCAGGACTGCTGTAAATTGGTGTTCGCCGGATTTCTGCAGACGGATAAACGATAAGCAAGCAATCATAGGAGTCATCCTCACACCAGGCTGGGCCAGAGAAGGAAGGAGGGTCGAGGCTATCCTACCAAACCCAAGAGGTGGGATCCTGCCCTCTTCCCCAACTCCAAATACGGACTGACGCAGGCTTTTTTTGTAGATCCAACGCTACCCCTAGAGTATACCCTTGCCATGACCGAAGAAGCCCTTGCCCGCGAAGGCTCCTCCCAAGAGTTGCCGCTGGCTTCCCTCTCGTCTGGGCGCCCCCTGCTTAATCTGCTGCTGTTGGGGATCCCGGCGGGGCTGCTGGCGCTGGCGGGGTTGACGGGGCAGCCGGTTTTGGGCTGGGGGGCGGTGCTGGCTTGGCTGGGCTTGGCCGGCTGGTGGGGGCAGCCGCTCTGGGTGCAGATTGGGCGCGATCTCTGGCAGTGGCTAACCACGTGGCCCAGCCTGGGATGGGCGGCGGCGGCCCTTGGCTTGGCCGTGGCAGGGGCAGTGGTCTGGAGTGGGGTTCTCTCAACCCTGCGATCCCTGAGCTGGGAGGCGATTGGGGCTTTGGGCGAGGTGTTCGGCGCTACCGGGCAGATCTTCATCGCTCTCCTGGCCGCCTATATTGCCTGGCGGCAATACGTTATCTCCCGCGACCTCACCATCCAGCAGAACACCATTACCCAGCAGCAGACCATCGACGCCTACTTCGAGGGTATCTCCAACCTGGTTCTCTCCCCTGACGGGCAGTTGGACGACTGGCCCCTGGAGCGGGCCATTGCGGCCGGGCGCACGGCGGCCATCTTGAACGGCGTGGATCGCTTCGGCAAAGCCAAGATTCTGCGCTTCCTCTCCACCGCCAACTTGCTCAGCCCCCTGCGCCGCGACGAACACCTGGGCCGGCCCATCTTGGACGGCAAAGGCGGCTACCAGCGGGATCGCGTCAATGGTATCCGCGTGGTTAACCTGGGCACCATGCTGGAAGGGGCCGACCTGCATGGCACCCTGTTGCGGGGGGTGGATTTCAGTGAAGCCAGCCTGGAAGGAGCTGACCTGCGGGGTTGCGATCTTAGCCACACCAACCTCTGCGGGGCCAACCTACGCAATGCCGACCTGCGCGGGGCCGATCTCTACCGCGCCCTCTTGTTTGTGGGATCCCTGCAGACCGCTTCCCCGGCCCAGCCAGGGCAAAAGCCCGATTTCAAAACAGGAGCCTATGCCGGCGCCATCGTGGCCGGCGCGGACTTCCGCGGCGCCCGTCGCCTTTCTCCTGAGCAGCGCGCTTACCTAGCCGCCTGGGGGGCCAAACTGGATCCCGACCCTTCGCCCCCCAATTCCCGCTTGGA
The DNA here is from genome assembly GCF_047462335.1 of Synechococcus sp. H60.1. Classification (NCBI taxonomy): domain Bacteria; kingdom Bacillati; phylum Cyanobacteriota; class Cyanophyceae; order Synechococcales; family Synechococcaceae; genus Synechococcus; species Synechococcus sp. H60.1. Next base: position 13,740 of record NZ_JANSJA010000025.1, on the reverse strand, counting down.
TCCCGGCGGCAGCAGCGAGCCCTTACCCCCTCCCGCCGAACCGCCAGCCTCCCTACGGCCCTGATCCAGAGCCAATGGCCGGCAACCCTGGGTTCAACGCCAGTGCTGCTAGGGTCATGGCAAACAGCATAAAACAGCTTGTGAGTTGATCCCAGCTCCCCTCTCCCAGAGGGAGAGGGGCCGGGGGTGAGGGAATGCTCCCTCTGGGAGAGGGGCCGGGGGTGAGGGAATGCCGGAGAACCGTTCACGCTAGCTTGAAATAGCCCTAATCCCTCAACTTTTGCCCATGGCCCGCTTGTTCACCAAGTTCTGGCTGCTGGAGCGCTACCTCTTTGGACAGATGCTCACCCCCCTTTTGGCCGGTATAGCTGGGGGAACCCTGCTGCTTTTGGCGGGCCGGCTCTTTACCCTGGCCGAGCGGCTGGTCGAGGGATCCGTGCCCCCCCTGACGGTGTTGCGGCTCTTGATGTTGGATCTGCCCGAGATGGTGGTGCTGGGCATGCCCATCGCTGCTTTTTTTGCCACCCTACTCACCTTGGGCAAGCTGAGCGGCAACAGCGAAATTACCGCCATGCGGGCAGCCGGGATCCCGTTTACGCGCATCTTTCGTCCCCTGTTGCTGGTGGGGCTGCTCATGAGCCTGAGCGCTTTTTTAATCAGCAACGTGCTCTTGCCAGCCAGCAAACGGGAAATCCGCCGCATTGACCAGCAGGCGCTCCTGGCCCAAGCTACAAGCCCGGTCCAATACGACGTCTTCTTCAAAACCGCTGGCGTTGGCGGGACGGAGTCCCTAGACAACCTCTGGTTTTTCATTCGCCAGGTGGATCCGCGGCTAAATACCATGCAGGATGTCACTATCCTGCGGGTGGATCCCTTGCCAGGGGGCAAGTACCGGTTGGCGGAAGTGACGCTGGCGGCCCAGGCGGTGTGGAATGGCCTGGACTGGACCCTCAGCGAAGGAGTGACCCACCGCTACGGCCCCGATGGTCTCAGCCTGGCCGAAGAGCCCTTCGACCGCAAGCCGCTGGCGGTCTCCCAAGATCTGGCCGCCCTGTTGCAGCCGCCAGTTCCCCCCAACGAGCTCAGCCTACCGGAGCTGGCGGAGCGCATCTCCCGCCTGGCCCGCTCCAACCTCAATACCCAGCCCTTGCGCACCGAGTTCCACATGCGCTTTTCCCTGCCTCTAGCCAGCTTCTTTGCCGTGCTGATTTCCCTTCCCCTGGGATCCAGCACCGCTCGCCGTGTGGGCCGCTATGGCGGCGTCGTCTTCGGGATCCTGTTGGTGTTTGCCTACTACGTGGTGCTGAGCGTATCTCGCAGCTTGGGAGAAGCAGGAGCCCTTCCCCCCTGGGCAGCAGCCTGGAGCTTCAACCTCCTCTTTGGCAGCCTTGGCCTGCTGCTGTTGGCCCGCTTCCTGCGCTAGGGATCCCTTCCGGGCGGAGCAACCCCCAACCTAGCCAGGGATCCACCGGATCCCCTCAACAGAATTTCCGTCCCCTTGCGGGGAAAAGGTAGGGATTTTGGCCGGTCTGCGCAGGCCAGGGATCCCATCCCAGCGCCGGTCTGTCTAGACTGGAGAACAGCCCTGTGGGGATCCCTATGCGCATTGGCGTGCCCAAAGAGATCAAAGAGCAGGAGTTTCGCGTCGGCCTGACGCCAGCGGCGGTGCGGGCCTTGACTGAGCAGGGGCACCAGGTGTGGGTGGAGACCCAAGCCGGCCAGGGGGCAGGCTTTAGCGACGAAGACTACCAAAAAGCGGGGGCCAAGCTGGCCGCCACGCCCGAGGAGATCTACCGGCAGCAGTTGGTGGTGAAGGTCAAAGAGCCCCTGCCCGCCGAGTATCCCTTGCTCCATCCGGATCTCATCCTGTTTACCTACTTGCACCTGGCGGCCAGCCGCGAGCTGACCCAAGCCCTGCTGCGTTCGGGGGCCACCTGCCTGGCCTACGAGACGGTGGAGCTCCCCGACGGATCCCTGCCCCTCTTGATGCCCATGAGCATGATTGCCGGGCGGCTGTCGGTGCAATTTGGCGCCCACTACCTCACCCGCCAGCAGGGGGGGCGAGGCGTGTTGCTGGGCGGGATCCCAGGGGTGCCGCCGGGGCGGGTGGTGATCCTGGGCGGGGGCACGGTGGGTACGGAGGCGGCCAAGATGGCCGTCGGGCTGGGGGCGCGGGTGCAGATTCTGGACATCAACCTGCAGCGCCTCAACGAGCTGGAGCTGATCTTCGGGTCGCGGGTGGAGCTGCTCTACAGCACCGCCCAGAGCATCGAGGAGTGCGTCCGCGAGGCCGACCTGGTGGTGGGAGCAGTGTTGGTGCCGGGCAGCCGCGCCCCGGTTTTGGTGAAGGAAGAGCTGGTGGCCCAGATGCGGCCCCGCTCTTTGATCGTGGATGTGGCCGTGGATCAGGGGGGGTGCATCGCCACCACCAAGGTCACCACCCATGCCCAGCCGGTTTACGAAGCCCACGGAGTCTTGCACTACGGGGTTCCCAACATGCCGGGGGCCGTCCCCTGGACTTCGACCCAGGCGCTGGTCAACGCCACCCTCCCCTACGTCCTCAAGTTGGCCAACCTTGGCTTGAGCGCCGCCCTGGAGCAGGATCCGGGCCTGGCCAAGGGGCTCAACATCCGGGGCGGAAAGCTCATCCACCCGGCGGTGCGGGCCACCTTTCCCGACTTGAGCTAGCTTGGGCCAGCTTTCCCGTCGGGATCCCTTCCGCTACTGCCGCCAGGCCAAGAGGTAGCGCTCCAGAGCGGCGAAAAAAGAGTAGAGCAGAACACCCATGAGGCCGAGGGCAACCAAGCCGGCAAAGGCCAAGGGCACATCAAAAGAAGAGCTGGCGGACACAATCAGGTAGCCCAGCCCGCGGTTAGAGGCCACCGTCTCCGCGATCACCGCGCCAACAAAGGCCAGCGAAATGGCCACCTTCAGCGAGGCAAACAGATAGGGCAAGCTGTGGGGAAGCCCCACCTTGAGGAAGATTTCCCAACCGCTGGCCCCCAGGGAGCGCAGCACATCGCGCATTTCTGGCTCCACCGTCTCCAGGCCCACCGCCACATTCACGGCAATGGGGAAAAAGGCCAGCAAAAAAGCTGTAATCACCGCCGGGATCATGCCCAGGCCAAACCAAATCGCCAGCAGCGGCACCAGGGCCACCTTGGGGATGGTATTAAACCCCACCAGCAGTGGGTACAGACACAGATGGGCCAGGCGGGAGCTGCCGATAAGGGATCCCAGCAAGATCCCGCCCACCAAAGCCAGCCCAAAAGCCAGCAGGGTTGAGCTGAGGGTAAACAGCGAGTGCCCCAGGATCACCTCGTCCCACTCCTGCATCGACTGCCAGATTGCGCTGGGCGCAGGCAAAACAAAGCGGGGAACCTGCAACAGCCGCACCCCTGCCTCCCAAAGGCCAAGGGTCAGCAGCAGGGTGACCACCGGCAGGAGCAGCGAGGCCGCTTTCGTCTGGAGAAATCGGTCAAAGGAGTTTTTCATCAGGGTTGCGCGGCGATCTATCGAGAAAACTTTGGTTAGCTGCTGCGCCGTTCGCGTCAGCGGGACGGAGTCCTTATGTGCTTGCGCACTTCCGCAACCAAGTGGTGAAACTCGTCCGTCAGGCAGATCTCCAACGGGCGCGGGCGGGGCAGATCCACCTTGAGGGTAAAGACAATCTCGCTAGGCCGCGACCCCATGACATAAATGGTATCGGAGAGGAAAACTGCCTCCCGCAGATCGTGAGTGATGAGAATAACCGTGCAGCCGTTGCGCAGCCACAGCCGCTGCAACATTTCCCACATCTCCTCGCGGGTGAAGGCATCCAGGGCGGCAAAGGGCTCATCCAGCAACAACAGCTCCGGCTGGTGGATCAAAGCTCGACAGAGGGCAACCCGCTGCCGCATCCCCCCGGAAAGCTGCCAAGGATAGGCTTTTTGGAAACCATCCAAGCCCACGGCGGCCAACAGCTCCAGCGCCGACTTTTTGTGCTGAGCCAGGTTTTGCCGGAAGGTGCGCTTGTAGGGCTCTACCACTTCCAGAGGCAGCAACACATTCTGTAAGGTAGTGCGCCAGGGCAGCAGCACCGGATTTTGGAAGGCCATGCCCACCCTCTTGAGGGGGCCGGTGACGGGCTGCAACCGAAAGTAAAGGGTGCCGCCGTGGTTGGTGTTGAGGCCGGCTATCATCTTCAAAAGAGACGTCTTGCCGCAGCCGCTCGGCCCCACAATCGAGACAAACTCCGAGTGGGCCACCGAAAAGCTGAGGTCGCGGATGATCGTGACCGGGGATCCCTTGCCGGGGTACTGCAGGGAGACGTGGCGCAGCTCCAGGATAGGCTTGTCCAAGAGCCCAAGAGAGACACCGCTCTGGGCCACCTGCTGCGACTCCAACATCGACTCAACTCCGGTGGTTTTCACGGCCAGCCTCCTTCCCATTACACCAGAGAGGAGAGCAACCAACTGTATTGCCCAATACTCTGCCGTCCAGCAGCAAGGCCGGTTCTTCGGGGCTGCCGCCTACTGGTGCTCGAAGACGTTGCTATATCCCAGCAGATCCAGCTCCACCAAGGTGGGCAGGTGTTGAAAACAGCGCTGCGCCAGCTCCCAGCGCTCCTCCCGCTGCAACATCTGGGCCAACTTGTGGCGCACCGGGATCAAATAGCGGACATCGTTGGCCGCATAGTCCAACTGCTCCGGCGAGAGGGACTGGACAGCTCCCCAGTCGGAGCTTTGGGCGGCTTTGTTTAGCTCCACCCCGCACAGCTCGCTCACCACGTCTTTGAGGCTGTGCTTACTGGTGTAGGTGCGGGCCAGCTTGCTGGCTACCTTGGTGCAAAAAACCGGCCAGGCCTGGATCCCCAGGTGGTAGCGCAGCATGGCCAGGTCAAAACGGGCGTAGTGGAAGATCTTTTCGATGTTGGGATCCGTCAGCAGCCGCGCCAAACGGGGGGCCTGCTTCACGCCACGGCTGAGCCGCAGCAGCACCACCTCGCCGGCAGCATTGGCTATTTGCACGACGCAGAGCCTGTCCCGCTGCGGGATCAAGCCCATCGTTTCGGTGTCCACGGCCAGGAGGGTTTCCCCGGCTAGCGCCTCTGCCACTTCGGGGGTGAGATCTTCGTCGCAGATCTGGAAAGGCTCCACAAGGATCCCTCACTTGGCGGGAGCAGCCGCCCCGCTGAGATACTTCCCTCACCTGAAGACAAGAGTTGTTGACATCTCAACAAGCGCTGCTGGCCAGCTAGCCCTGAGCAAGCCTCGTCCCCCTCAGAGACAGGAGGTACTCTCCCCTCGACTGAGACAGCCAGCAGGCCGGTTTTCGCTCGCAACGCTCCGCGTTCAGTTTAGCCCAAAGCCACCCCTGAAGGCAGGGTTGTAATCAGCGGCTGGCAAGCTTGGCTCTACCAGCTTGCTTTCACCACGCCCGGCAGCAGGCCGCGGTGGGCCATTTCCCGCAAGCTGTTGCGGCAGAGCCCAAAATCCCGGAAATAGCCGCGGGGACGCCCGGTTTTCCAGCAGCGGTTGCGCAGGCGGGTGGGCGAGCTGGCTCGAGGGAGTTTTTGCAGTTGAGCATGCAGCTCCATGCGGGTGACCTGGTCGATGTTGGGATCGGCCATGGCCGCCTTTAGTTGTTGGCGCTTCTCCCGATATTTTTCGACCAAGCGCTGGCGCTTTTTCTCCCGCTCGATCATGCTCTTTTTAGCCACGGCTCACCTGTTTCTCCCAATTTTTCAGCTCATCTAGAATAGCGAGAAGCCCTCCCCTCAGGCAAGGGGATCGCAGAGCCGGCCATCCTCGCTGCTCCCCTTGCTTGGGCTCCGTAGGATCCCTGAGGCCAGCCCCTCGGCTTGGGGGCAATCTCTTTCTGTAGGCAAGGTTGGTGGTGGGTGATGACCCTTTCCAAAGTGATCTCGTTGGTCGCCGCCAAGTTCAAGGTTTCCCCAGAGCAGATCGAGGCCACCCGCGTGATCCTCCACAAGCCCCCGGCTTTGTTGGCGGTGCTCAAGTCGGCTCCGCCGCTGCCCAAAGAGGTTTTGCAGGATCCCAGCTTGGCCTATATCTATCCGGCCACTTTTATTCAATGGTCGAAGTGCATGCATGGCCTGGCGGAATGGGATGATGTGCCCGCCCTGAGCTACGCCGACTATGTGGCGCAGATGGAGCTGACCTTCCTGCCGACGGATATTGCTGTCGAGGCCGCCAACAGGGACTAGCGCAGGCGAAAAACCCGTTCTGAGGCCTGGCGGACAAACTCCTTGAGCCAGCCCGATTTTTGGGTGCTCTCCACCTGGGCCCTGACCACCGCCTGCATCCCCCCTTCCCCCCAGCTTTGGTTGCGCTGGAAATACTCGATGAAGCTTTTGCCGGCAATGCGGGTGAGATAGCCGGCGCTGGCCGCCTGGATGGGGGCTGTCGCCAAAAAACCGACCACGCTCACCTCAGCCACCGTAGCCAGGAGCCCGGTGGTCAGTTGGATCGCCCCTTCCACCAGACCCAGGCCGGCCAGGGTCTTGGCCAGGGACAGGGCCAGTTCCCGCCCCTGCTGCAGGTTCATCTGGCAGCCGTAGAGGGATCCCAGCTCCACCACCATCTGGGCGTTGATGGCGGCAATGGCCAGCAGATCCAGCGCCGGGATGGGGTTGACAAACACGACGCCGGTCACGATCCACTGAAAGCGATCGATCACCTCCTCCGCCTGGCGGCGCAACTGCGCCTGGATGATCCGCTTGGCCTCTTCCCCCAACTGCTGCGATTGCAGCAGGGCATTGTCCAAGGCCAGGGATCCCCCTTCGGCGTAGAGCACCGCCTGGACGCGATCCCGCACCGCTGCCACCTCGGGCTCCGGTTGCCAGGTTTGGGATCCCAGCCGCACGGGGGCCGGGTCAGCAGCAGCCAGCAGCACATCTTCCGGTTGGATCAGGGGGTAAACCCGTTCCCGCAGGCGCTGCAAGAGGAGCTGCCGTTCTTCCGAGGTGTAACGGTCGATTTTGTTGAGCACCAGCAGAGCCCGCTTGCCCAGGGCGATCAACCGGCGCAAGGGATCCACCTCCGACTGGCGCAGATCCCCATCCACCACCACCAACAGCAGCTCGGCGGCCTGGGCCTGCGCCTGCGCCTCCTCTTCCCGCATCGCCCCTGCCGGCCCGATCTCCAAAATGCCCGGGCAGTCCACGATCTGCACCGGGTGGGGGATCCCGGGCAAGTCCCAATCGTAAACCGCCACCGTCTGCGTGGTGCCCAGCGTTGCCCCCACCGCCCCCACCCGCCGCCCCAGCAGCGCGTTCACCAGCGAGGTTTTGCCCGCCGATCCGGTGCCGAAGACCACCACCTTCAGTTGGGGCCGGGCCAACTGTTGGGCCAGCCGAGCTGACCGCTCCGCCAGCGCTGCCCGCGCCACCTGATCCTGGATCTGCGCCATCTGAGCTTCTAGTTGCGCCAGGTTGCGCCGGGCTGCCTCCCACTTCTCGGCAGGGGTCTCCGGGGGGGCCGGCCTGGGAAGCCTCTCGGTTTTAGGGGCGGGGCGGAACAGAAACAAGTAGTAGATGGAAGCGGCCAAAAACACCAGCAGCAGCAACACCAGCACCCCGATCAACACCCCCCCCAAAATCGGGTGGTAGCGGGTGGCGTAGTACAGATCCAAAAACGATTGGATCAGCCAGACAATCAAGCCCGTGAATGAGGCCAGCAGCGCCAACAGCAGCAGCAAGCGCAGATAGGGAACCGATCGCATAGGGATCCAGGGCCACAACCATTCGCCTCAGCGGAACGGAGTCCTTTTGACTCTAGCCGTGGCTGCCCTTGTCCGACTACTCAGATCTCGCCCTCAGGCTGTAGGGGCGGCTCTTCCCCTTCACACCGGGATCCCCCCTCGATGACCCGAATGGCCTGCGGCTCCCCATCCACCTTCACCTGCAGATGGCGCAACTGCCAGGCTGTTCGCGTCAGCGGGACGGAGTCCTTACCGGCCACCCCCCGCTCCGACTCCACAGCCACCTCGCCGGTGCGCTGGGATCCTGTGATCAAAAAGGACAGACAGGCCCAGCCGGCTTGCTCATCCTCTTGAGCAGAGGGAGAAACCTCAGCCTTGGCAATCAATACAAAACGTCTCAGCCAATCTGCAAGGACTCCGTCCCGCTGACGTGAACAGAAAAGTCAGCAGAACCTTGGGGCTTTGCCTCAAGGAACTGTCTAGAGGCGTCTTGACAGCGCCTTTACGGGTTGGTTCACCTTTAGGCGGTGGGAGTGTCAACGAGGTCAAACTGGGGTACCTGCGATGCCAAAGCTGCAGGGGCAGGTACGAGCAGCAACGCCCACAGAGCCGGCATGGCCCACCTGGCCCAGCGCCAATGACAATGGGGGGATCCCTGCCATAGACTTGGCCAACTCACCTCAGCAGCAGTTGGGAGAAAGAGCCTGGTGGTAACCGGCGGATCCCAGGCCCAAGGGTAGTTTAGAATGTCTTTAGGTTGAGGCTCATCGGGATCTACAGACGCTGGCTCTAGCTTCTTTGAGCTGATCCCAGGAGGGCTGTCTTGTTGCTCCTTCTCCCCCATAACTCTCTGGAACTCAGGAGATTTCTATGGCCGTTCCTAGTGGTCTTTCCAGCCCGCTGCCGGAGCAAGAAACTTCTACGGGACAGGGCAACGGTCTAAATTTGGCTCCTCGGCCTGCCGATCCTGCCCCGCTGGCTGCCCAGGGGGTGGGAGAAAAGTCCGGCCCGCCGGTGTTCCCCAGCCCTGTCAAGTTCAGCAAGATCGAGATCGACAACCGCCCGGTGGGAGCTTCGACTCTGAAGGTAGTGGATTACTTTGCCGATGGCCGTCCAGTTGCTGCCGCCACCCTGAAAGTCGTGGATACCTGGGGCGAGGGGCGCCCAACGGTGGCTTCCGGCGTCAAATTTGTCCATGACCCAACCCTCAACCGGCCGGTGATGGCGGATGGCCTGAAAATTGCCAAAACTTTCCTGGGAAATCGCCCTATTGAGGCTAGCCCCCTTAAGGTGTTGCGTTAGCCAGGATCCCTAACGGGGGCCAGGGATCCCCCCTGCTAACCTGGGTGGGGGAGAGGTGACAGCGGCAAATATGGAGATCCTGGCGGCTTTGTTGGGGTTGCTGGCGGGCTTGGGAGGAGGGGCAGGCTACCTGGCAGATCAGACGGCTCAGCAGCTCTTGCTCGCTCAGCTCGATAGGGTAGAGGTTTTGGAGGTGCGCATCCAAAGCCGCCCCAACTATCGTTTTTTGAGTGGCCAGGCGGATCGGTTGTTGGTTGCTGGGCGGGGGCTCTACAGGGCTCCGTTTCCGCGCATCGAGCTGCTGGAGCTGGAAACAGATCCGGTGGCCATTGACCCCTCTTTTTTCCGCGGGGCTCCTCTGCGGCTGGAGCGTCCTCTGCAGGCGGCGGTGCGGGTGGTGGTGCGGGAAGAAGACTTGAATGCTGCCCTCAACTCACCAGAGGTGCTGAGACAGTTTCAGGATATCCGAGCAGATCTGCCCTTTAGCGGGCGTAGGGACGAACCCCGCCGCTTCGATCTGCGCCAACCCCGGGTCGAGTTTTTGGCTCCTGACCGCCTTCGACTTTCTGCCCTCTTGGTGGAGCAGGAAGGCGGCAGTGAGCAAAAAGACTCCGTCCCGCTGACGCGAACGGTTGATGTGGTGTTCAACGCCGGGATCCGGGTGGAGGAGGGGCGCCGCTTGCAGCTTCAGGATCCGGAGTTTGTCATCGGCTCTGTGCGGGTTCCCGATGAGATCTCGGCAGCGTTTTTGGGCGGCCTTAACGAGGTGTTCGATCTGCAAGAATTAGAAGATCTGGGGATCCTGGTGCGGGTGCTCAGCTTGGAGATAGGGTCTGACCAGTTGCAGGTGATCGGCTTTGTGCGGGTCGAGAGCTTGGAGACCCTGATGGGATCCCAGCGGGCCGCTCTTCCCTAGCAGGGATCCCCATCGCGGACAAATCTTCTCGAAGCGGGCCTCGTCCAGGTGGAAGAGAAGCCGCGCCTCCCCTTGGTTGTTGCAAATGGTTTTGGCTAGCGTAAAGCTGGAGCTCAGGGTGAGGCCGGTTCAAGCTGCCTGTGGCTGCTCCCGTGCCAGTTTTGGGCCTGTCCAGCCTGGGGATCCCCGGCAGAGTGGGCTTTTCTTCGCTACCCTAGAGCTAGGCAAGACAGGGGAATGGCAACGATGGATCACTACGGAGGGCGTACTGCACAGCTTGGCTCCGTCCGCTTGGGAGGACGGCGTCCTCGCCCCCGGCGCGGCCCGGCTCTGCAACTGGGGATCCTCGGCTTTTTGCTGGGGTTAGGGGTGATGGGGGGAGCTTGGTGGTACAGCATCGGGCCGCGGCAAACCCTTTCTCTGTATTGGCTGACCAGTGCTGACAATTCCATCTACTACGTGCAGCAGGAGCGCTCCCTGCGCGCCTTCGACGCCCAAGAGGCCATCCGCCTGGCCTTGGAGGAGCTGATTGCCGGTCCCCGGGATCCCCGCCTCGCCACCGCCATCCCCTCCCAGACGCGGCTGCTGGATGTGCGGGTGGAAGGCGACGATATTTTCCTCAACTTCTCTTCTGAATTCACGCAAGGGGGGGGATCCACGGCGATGATGAGCCGGATTGCGCAGGTGCTCTACACGGCCACCAGCCAGAACCCCGGCGCGCGGGTGTGGATCTCCGTCGAGGGGCGCGCCCTCGAGGTGTTGGGGGGGGAAGGGCTAATTATCGACCAACCCTTGACGCGGGCCTCGTTTGTCCCCAGCTTCCAGCTGCCGGCAGAACCTGAGGCGGAGCCGTCAGCCGTATCAGCCTCTTGAAACCCTTGAGACAAAGATCATGAACTGGTTGCAGCGGGTGGGCAGCAGTTTTCTCCTGGCCGGTCAGGTGATCTTGCACCTGCTGCAAGGCCGTATTCATCGGCGCAACACCCTGGAGCAACTGGCGACAGTGGGGCTGGAGTCGCTGCTGATTGTTTTGATCACGGCGGTGGTGATCAGCGGCGTTTTCACCATTCAGTTGGCACGCGAGTTCATCAATTTCGGGGCCTCTTCCCTCATCGGCGGGGTTTTGGCCATTGCCCTGGCCCGCGAGCTGACGCCGGTGGTGACGGCGGTGATCCTGGCCGGACGGGTGGGATCCGCCTTTGCCGCCGAGCTGGGCACCATGAAAGTCACCGAGCAGATCGATGCTCTGCTGTTGTTGCGCACCGATCCAGTGGATTACCTGGTGATCCCGCGGGTGGTGGCTTCAGGGCTGATGCTGCCGGTGCTCACCATCCTCTCCCTGCTGACGGGTTTGGTGGGGGGGATGATCATCTGCGCTTCGGCTTACAACATTTCTTCCACGGTGTTTCTCACCTCGGCTCAGAATCTCCTGACCCCTTGGGACTTGCTCGTCTGTTGTTTGAAAGCGATGGTGTTCGGGGTTCTGATCGCCATTGTCGGCTCCAACTGGGGCCTTTCCACCAGCGGCGGCGCCAAGGGGGTGGGCCGCTCCACTACCGATGCTGTGGTGACAGCGTTGCTGGGGGTGTTTGTCACTAACTTTCTCATGTCCTGGCTGTTGTTTCAGGGCCCAGGTAGCGCCCTCAGCCGCGCCTTCTAGCCACTCAAAAGGGCAACGGTTCAGGGGAGATAGTGATGCAGAATCCCTACGCCCCATTCCTGAGATTTTCTTGGCCTGAGATCAGCCGGGCGCTCAGGATCTGATCCCCTAGCTTGATCTTGCGCAGCACCTCGGTGCCCTCGGTAACATAACCGAATACGGCATAGCGGCCATCCATGAGGTTGAGGCCGGCAGGGGTGAGATCCGGCTCGGCCATGAAGATGAAGAACTGAGAAGAGGCGCTGTTGGGCTCATCGGGATAGCGGGCCATGGCCACCGTTCCCTCAGCAGAAAAGGGCAGGGCCGGCTCTACATCCCACAGGCCCAGTTGATCAAAGGTCTGGCCGTAGCGGGGCATTACCTCGCCTTTGGCGCGGATCTCCATCGGGATGGTGCGAACCTTGCCGGTGGCCGGATCCACATAGCCGTCGGCAGGGCCTGGGGGATCCCCCGCTTGCACCAGGAAGAAGTTCTCCACCCGGTCAAAGGTCAGGCCATCGTAGAAGCCCCGCTGCACCAAGTCGGCGAAGTTGCCGGCAGTTATTGGAGCACTGTAGCCATCGAGGGTGATCACCATCCGCCCAGCGGTGGTGTTCAGCTCCACTTCCGCCCGGCCCAGGAGCTGCGGCTTGTCAGCGTATTCGGCAGGGATCGCGTAGGGAAAAGCCCCCACCCAGTGGTTTTCCAGGGATCCCAGCTCCTCTATGAGGCGGTCGTAGGCGGCGCGGGCCTCTTCCTTGCCCTTGGATTTGCGCTCTGTGGCTTGGCTAATGAGTTGCAACTCCTGGCGTAGAGTGGCAACTTCTCGAGCGGCGGCAGCAGCCTGCTCAGGGGGCAACTCCGCCAAGAGGGGATCCGTGTAGCGATCCAGAAGCCGCTCCACCTGGCGCACATCTCCCCGCACCGCCGACCAGCGGTTGTACTTCAAGTCGCTCTCAATTTTGGTGATGGCCTCATCGATTTCCCAGATCCGGCTGTCCTGGATGGGCAGCGCCCGCCGCAAGAGAGTACGCGGATCCGTAATGGCATCCCCTTGCGGCAGCGCCAGGGCCGGGATCCCACCCAGCCAAACCACCCACAGCAACACCGCAGCTAAGACAAGCCGGAGCGATTTTCTCCCCCACTCCCACCGATCGGTCTTGCCTCCAACTGGGGATCCCTGCTGGGCACGCTGCGCCATATCCTCACCTGTTGCCGACACTGCTTTTGCTCTCAGCCTGGCATTCTACCGTTGCTGGCGGCAAGCGTTGCTGCAAGAGAAGAGAACGCAAAGGTCAAACGGCCAGGGACGGGCTGCGTCCCCCTCCTACCTGGGAATGACGGCCTCAAAGCGGATGGCCCCGGCAGTGCCAGATCCCCCCACATTGACCACCACCACTCCGTTGGAGTTGGTGATGCCGCCGCAGGCCGCTGGCACCGCTTGTCCTGGTGGGATGAAAGCTCCCCCATCCCCATCAACCGCATCGCTCAGAGCCACTGGAGAGCCACCTGCCGGTGTCAACAAGGACAAGCTGCCCGGCACATAGCCAAGACCAGGGACGAGGGGATCGCACACCGTCAGCGTCGAGCTGGGCGAATCCAGCAGGAAGTAGATGGCAAACTGCACCCGGGCTCCCGGACGTACCGGCTGGTTGATGGCACCTTGCAGGAAGGTTGCTGCCCCGCCCGGCCAAGGGATCCCTGGGTTGTCGTTGGGATCTGTGGGCTCGTCGAAGAACTCGCGGATGGGAAGGCCGTTGACGGCGCTGATCCGCTTCACCAGCCGGATCCCTTCGCTTGGGGAAGGTGACGGACTAGGCGTCGGTGCTGGTGTTGGCGTGGGCGTCGGTGGTGGTGGATTCTGCTGCTCGTAAGCTCCCGCATCACAGGCGGCCCCAGCAGGCCGAGGGAAGCCCGAACCTCGCTGATCTTGGTTCACAGGGTTGCCATTTAGGTCAGTACACTGCCCTGATGGAACGGCATCGATTGCTGCACTGGGCACTTGGAGCGCGTGAGTTTGAGTCGCTCCACCATTATTGGTTAGCGGCCCCAGGTTCAATACTGTTGGCGTTACCGACGTAAATCCTGAGCCGCAGCTTGTATCTGTGGCAAAGTTCACCCCGCTAGCTGTGAGGGAGCCAGAACAGTTGTTCCCACTTGTACTTATCGCTGCGATTGA
>NZ_JANSJA010000024.1:0-2207 GCF_047462335.1 Synechococcus sp. H60.1 | reverse complement strand
TTTTGGGTGCCCAGGCTAAGGGTGTGATCAGCCAAGGTTTTGGCTACGCCGAAGTCGAGGATTTTCAGTTGCGACGTGAGCTGGCCATCTCGAAAAACCCGCTCAACAAACAGGTTGCTGGGCTTGATGTCGCGGTGAATCACGCCCCGAATCTCGCGGCCCTCGACCTTGGCGTGAAATGTATGGGCAAAGTGCAGCCCCTCACAAGCCTGCAGGGCCAGCCGAAGGGCTTGCCGGAGCGACAGAGCCCCTTTTTCTCGAATCAGCTTGCCCAGATCCTGCCCCTTGAGGTATTCCATCACCAAGTAGGCCTGCTCCCCCTCTTGGCCGTGATCCAAGACTTTGACGATGCGGGGATGCTGGCCCAGAAGGGTGCTGACGCGAACCTCTTCGGCAAAGCGGCGACGCAAATCGGTCTGGGCGTCACCTCGGCTCAGCAGCATAGGGGCATGCAGGATCTTAACAGCCACCTCTTGGCGGTTGTTGTGCAAGTCCAAAGCGCGAAAGACGGATCCCATGCCGCCGCCACCGATTTCTTGAATCAGTTGGTAGCAGCCACCCAAAATGCGATTGGTGAGTTCGGAAGACATAAGGAGGCAGCTTGGGCAGAGATGTCCATACGATAAACCAATTGCTGGAGTTTATACCCGCTCCTTTCCCCGTCCAACTCAGGGATCCCAACCTTTGACGCTCTGGGAACTCTGCGCCGCTCAAGCCCTCACCCCCAACCCCTCTCCCTCTGGGAGAGGGGAGTTGGAGCGGCGCGTTTGCGGCAGCGCTGCCTAGCAATAACGACGCGACGAGCCGTTTTTTACTGCTACTTGGAATAACCATTTAGAGATTTTCTTAAGGATCCCTAGTAAATGTGAAAAAAAGCGAGAGGGAATGCTGAGGAAATGAGGCCTTGTGGGCAACCTTCGGCCTGAAGAGGGATGATCGGAAGGGATCCCTGGGCGAGGGCTTATGGACTTGGGCTTGGTGGTGATCGCCTACAAGGAGGGGGATCGGGAGAGCAAAGCCGCCTGTCAATTGTGTGCGGAGCAATTGCGTCGGCGCGGTGTTACGGTGCTGACCGCTCCCACCGGCTTGCACCACAACCCCTACCCGGTCTTTTTGGAGGCCACTTCGGATCCTATCGATCTAGCTGTGGTACTAGGGGGAGATGGGTCGGTGTTGGCGGCAGCCCGCCACTTGGCCCCGCACGGGATCCCGATTTTGCCCATTCAGTCGGGGGGCAGGCTGGGGTTTTTGGCTCAATCAGAGCGGGTGCTGCACCAGGATCCCTGGGATCGCATTCAGGCAGGAGACTTCGTCCTGCAAGCCCGCATGATGTTGCAGGCCCAGATTTGGGAGCAAGCGCAATTGGGGCAAGGGGCTATCCCTGAGGAGGGCAAGCGGCAGGGTCGCCCGGTCAGCGAAGTCTACTACGCCCTCAACGAAATGTGCCTCAAGCCCATCAACCGGGAACGCCTGCCCGCCGCCATCATGGAAATCGAAGTCAATGGCGAGATTTTGGATCAGTACCACGGGGATGGCGTGCTGGTGGCCACGCCAACGGGATCCACTTCCTACACTTTGGCAGCCAATGGTCCCATCCTGGAACCTACCTTTGAGGCCATCATCATCACCCCCATTTGTCCCCTCAGCTTGTCCAGCCGGCCCATTGTTATCAGCGGCACGGCCACGGTGGAGATCTGGCCCCTTGCTGATCCGGAAGGGCTGACCCGCCTCTGGACTGATGGTGTCTTGGCTCAATCGGTCAACCCCGGCCAGTGGGTGCAAATTCAACGGGCTCCCCTGCCGGCCAAGCTGATGATCCTAGAAAAAGACCTCTCCTACTTCCGCACCCTGCGAGAAAAGCTGCAGTGGGCCGGCAGCCGCATCTACATCCCCACCACCAACCACCGCCCCGAGGGGGGATAAAGGGATCTTAAAGTTGGGGAGCTAGAGTAGCGGAGTTTAACTCCCCTGGAATCTTCTCCCATGAGCCTCAGACTGTACCTACTCAGACACGGGGAAACCCCCTACAGCCGTTCCGGTAGCTTTTGTGGCGCCCTCGATCCCGACCTCACCTCCGAAGGCCAGCAGATGGCAGAAGCTTTTGCCGCCGCCTATGCCGGGATCCCTTGGCAGGCCCTCTACGTCAGCCCGATGCGGCGCACCTTGGCTACTCTCAGGCCGCTGGCAGAGAAGACGGGGTTGGAGAT
>NZ_JANSJA010000023.1:18689-20852 GCF_047462335.1 Synechococcus sp. H60.1 | reverse complement strand
GGGTGCTATCCATCCCCACCGTATAGACGGTGGGGAATTCCGCACCTTACGTTAACTTCCTCCCATGGGATCTTAAGCTGGGCGGCGCGGCGATGGCCCTTGTTGGGGCCTACCCTTGAAAAAACAGCGGCCATCTGGCCCGGTCAGCCCTTTTTGGGAACAATACAAGCAGGCGAGGAAGGACATCCCAATTTTGTCCAAGGGGCGTTCTGAGGCAGAAGCATGAGGTACGCGAAACGAAGCAAAAGAATTGGCTTGATCATGGCCGCTTTGTCAGCCTGGGTGGGTGGACACCGTGCTGTCGCTCAGCCTGCCTTTCAGACGGTGCCGCTGCCGCGCCTGCCGGTGGGTGTGGATCAATCGGTTTTCGATCGCCCGGTGGCTCGCTTCAACCCCAACCTGCCTGCCGAGCTGGTGATCCGCAATCGTACCGGCCTGCCTCTGGAATACGGCTTTACCGATCCGCGCCAGGACATCTCGGAACTTCCGCCGGGAGAAACGCTGCGCATAGGCAATCTACCCATCCCCAATTGCATGGCCATCAACACGCCAATGTTGGCTCCGGTGGGCTACCGGGTGAGCGTGGATCCCTTGAATGTCATCACTGTAGAAGTGCGCCTGGTCAACGATGTCTCCGGCGACCATTGTCTCGATTTACAAGAGACAGGCGCTATTTTCGTGAATTGATGCCAGCTTGAACGGGCAAAATGTAGCCTCTGGGCTTTCGCGGCTGCCTTCTCAACCTTGCCCTAGGCGTTAGATGGCAGTTAACCTTACCTAAATCTGACACTGGGGTTGGGTCTAGGGGAGAGCCAGGCGGAGGTGTAGGCGTATCGACAGCAATCGACCCCTGTGACAGGATGCAAACAGGAGGTCTAGGTTGACTTTGCTCCGCCTCTGGGCTACTCACCTATAGGCCAGCTTAACCTTATTTTGGATGGTCTCATGAGCGATAACTTGTATTCTTGGTTTCCCCGTGCCTTGCTGATCGGCGCTGCTGTTGTGGGGTTGTCGGGCCTGCCGGCAAGGGCTCAGCAAATTACGGATCCCAACCCGGCTCAAGCGGCCACTAATGTGGAGCCCACCTCGCCGATCTCCGCTTCTTTTCGTAGCCAAGATGGGGTCAGCGTGCGCCCGGAGACGGTGCGGGTTTTTCTGGACGGCAAAGATGTTACTGCTGAGTCGGTGATTACCCGGGATTTCTTCACCTACCGTCCTGCCCAGCCCTTGCCGCCGGGACGGCGGGAAGTCCTGCTGGAGTTCACCAACACCCAGGGGGTGACCCGCCGTGTTACCTGGAGCTTCACCGTGGGTAGCCCCGTCCGCGCCTCTATCGACCTGGTGGATCACAACGCCGGCAATCGCCCCTTGGCCGCGGGCGAGATCCTGCTGGTAACTGTCAAGGGCACTCCCTCCAGCCGAGTAACCGTTTACCTTGTCCAGGACGGACGGCAGGTGCAAACTCTGCCAGCTCAGGAAGTTTCCAGCGGCACCTATGTGGTCAATGCCTTGATTGAGCCGAAGGATACTACCCGTGAGGGGATCGTCATCGCTCGCTTAGAAAACAACGGCCAGGTGCGCTTTATGACTGCAGAGCATCCGGCCCGCCTGATCGAGGGGGCTACTGGGGGGATCCAGCGGCTCACCACCCAAGAGGTTTCCGCGACGATCAGCCCCTCCAGCCTGCTGCCCCAGATCACCAACTTGCGCGATGGGGATCGGGTTGCCGGCTCTTCCTTTACGCTGCAGGGCACCACGGCTCCCAATGCTTCCGTGCGGGTGAATGTAACGGCTTCGACCTCGCTGGGGGGCATCATCAGCGCCCAACAGACGGTGACCAACCAAACCGTGCAAGCCGATGCCCAAGGCCGCTTCACCGTTACGGTGCGGCCGCCCATTCCGGCCTCCGGCACCGTGTATCAGATCAATCTCACGGCCACCTCTGGCAACCAAACCAGCCCGACGGTGACCTTGCGCCTCACCCAGCAGTAGGCTGTCCACTTAGTTGGACTGAGGTTGTCGGCCTGCCGGTCTGGCAGTGGCGGCCAAGCTCCCCTCTCCCTCTGGGAGAGGGGCTGGGGGTGAGGGCTCACCTCTGGGAGAGGGGCTGGGGGTGAGGGTCAATCGGAAGGCGGCTGAGAGACTTTTGGGTTCTCAGAGTTT
>NZ_JANSJA010000023.1:6035-18589 GCF_047462335.1 Synechococcus sp. H60.1 | reverse complement strand
TGGGGGTGAGGGTCAATCGGAAGGCGGCTGAGAGACTTTTGGGTTCTCAGAGTTTGCAGTTGGCAGGGCCTCTTGGACGCGGGTTGGGGAAAGAGAAGACCGCTGTTGCCAGCGCCACAGGATCCCGGCCATGACCAAGGTGGGCGAGACGATCATGGCGAGGATCACCGGCAGGGTCTCCGGCAAGGCCAGATAGGGGCCACCGCATTTGATCGCCGCGCTGATAACCGCAGCGGCCACCATCAATTGCAGGGCAAACCAGAGGGTTTTGGGTTTCATGGTTGGCTGGGATCCCCTACCATGGCCGTGAGGATACCGGCAACGCTCTCCAGATCTTCCGGTACTCGGTACAAGGTCAAGTCTTGTCGGATTGTCTGTGGATCCCCAAGGATCTGTCCGAATTGCCAGGTAGATCCGATGGTGACGGCGCCGTAGATCTGCGTTTGCGGCTCCACCTGGGCCAGGGCGATCATCTCCACCGCCATTTGGACAAAAGCCCGCGTCAGATCGTCCTTTTTGGCTTCCACCACCAGCAGGATGTTCTTGCCGCGCAATAGATAATCGAGGCTGCCTTTCAGCATTGGTGACGACAAAAGCCCTACTCAATCTGGCACGGCTAGGGCAGCAGCAATCCGCTCTTTCAGGGTAGCCACCACTTCCTCAATGGGAATTTCTACCGCTTGGCCGGTGGCCCGCTCGGCCAATTCCACCTTGCCCTGCTTAAGACTGCGCCCGGTGGTAAGGCGGTAAGGGATCCCGATGAGATCCGCATCTTTGAACTTGACGCCGGCCCGCTCGTCCCGGTCGTCCCAGAGGGTCTCGATGCCGGCAGCAGCCAGTTCCTGCACCAACTTTTCCGCCACCTGCATCTGCTCCGGGTCGGAGACGTTAGGCACCACCACCACCACGTGATAGGGGGCAATGGCCACCGGCCAGATGATCCCATGGGCATCGTGGGATTGTTCCACCGCCGCCTGGGCCAGGCGCGATACCCCAATGCCGTAGCAGCCCATCCACAGCGGCTGCTCGACGCCCTGCTCGTCGGTAAAGGTGGCCCGCATCGGCAGCGAAAACTTGAGGCCCAACTGGAAGATGTGCCCAATCTCGATGCCACGGGCGGTTTCCAGAATCTGGTCGGGGTTGAGCAGACAGCGATCCCCCGCCTGGGCTTTGCGCACGTCCACCACCTCCGGCAGAGGGTACTGCTCGCCCCAGTTGGCCCCCACCACGTGCCGCCCCACCTGGTTGCTGCCGGTTACAAAGTTTTTCAGCAGGGCTGCCGTCTGGTCAACTAGGCGCAAGATCTGAGGGGCAAAGTGTTTCTGCCGGCCCAGGCAGCTATCCGGTAGGTCGGGGGCGATGTAGCCCACCGGGATCGGATCCCCTTGCCAGCTTTTCTGGATCTCCGCGTCCGCCAGGGTGAGGGTGAGCAATTTGTGGGCCTGGTAACGCTCCGCCAGACGGCTGAGGTGGTTGGCCAGTTTTACCTCATTCACCTCTTGATCGCCGCGAATGCTCAGCAGCACCACCACCCGCAGGCCGTTGTCGTAAAGGGCTTGGTAGAGGACGTTTTTGACAATCAGCGTGGGGGAGATCTTCAAGAAATCGGCCAGCTTCTCGATGGTTTCGGTTCCCGGCGTGTCCAGAACCTGGAAGGTGGTGTAGGGGGAGTCTGCTGCCGGTGGCGGAAGGGAGACGGCCTTCTCCACATTGGCGGCATAAGAGCCATCGGGGGTGTAGAGGATCTCGTCTTCGCCGGCAGAGGCCAACACCATAAACTCCTGAGAAGCCGCGGATGGCCCGCCAATGGCTCCGGCGTCGGCATCCACCACGCGAAACTCCAGCCCGCAGCGGCGCAGGATGCGGCTGTAGGCCCGGTACATGTCCTGGTAGGTCTGGCGCAGGCTCTCTTCGTTGGCGTGGAAGGAGTAGGCGTCTTTCATGATGAATTCCCGCCCACGCATCAGGCCAAAGCGGGGCCGGATCTCGTCGCGGAACTTGGTCTGGATTTGATAGAGGGTCTGCGGCAACTGGCGATAGGAGCGGATCAGATCCCGCGCCAGCAGGGTGATCACCTCTTCATGGGTGGGGCCCAGGGCCTGCTCGCGTCCCTGCCGATCTTTGAGGGCAAACATGATCCCTTCGGCTTGGGTGTACACGTCCCAGCGGCCCGATTCCCGCCAGATCTCCGCCGGCTGCAACTGGGGCAGCAGACACTCCTGAGCGCCAATGGCGTTCATCTCTTCCCGGACAATGTCCGAGATCTTCTGCAGCACCCGCCAGAGGAGCGGCAAATAGGTGTAGATCCCCGGGGAGAGCCGCCGGATAAAGCAGCCCCGCAGCAGCAACTTGTGGCTGGGCAGTTCTGCTTCGGCGGGATCCTCCCGCAGCGTCACAAACAACATCTGGCTCAGTCTCTGGCTCTGTTGCATCCATTTCCTCCCTCTGGCCACTTAAGATTTTCTCCATTGCTTTGGGGGGAAACTCTCCCCAGGGATCCCTTGGGGCTGGGATCCCTGAAACTCTACCACCGGCTGGGACTAGGCAGGAGCCAGTGTCCGTCGCTTGGTGACCATCTGGTAGACCTCGATGATGTCCCCCTCTTGCCAAGCGTGGAACTTCTCGATGCCGATCCCGCACTCGAAACCGGCGGCCACCTCCCGCACGTCGTCCTTGAAGCGCTTGAGGGAGTCGAGGCGTCCTTCGTAAACCACCTCCCCTTTGCGGCGAACCCGCACCAGAGCATTGCGCTGCACCTTGCCGGAGAGCACGTAGCTGCCGGCAACCGCACCGCGGCTGATGGGGATCACCATACGCACTTCCGCCTGGCCCAAGGGCTCTTCCACCTCCTCCGGCTCCAGCAGGCCCTCCATCGCTGCCCGCAAGTCGTCCAGCAGGTTGTAGATGATGTCGTATTCGCGCACATCCACCCCCTTGTCGTCGGCAGCCTGCCGCGCGCCGGGGGCGAAGGTGGTGTTGAAACCGAGGATAATGGCGTCGCTAGCTGCCGCCAAATCCACGTCAGTCTCTGTAATCTCCCCAGGGGCCGCCAGCAGCACCCGCAACCGCACTTCCTCTTGGGGCAGCTCCTGCAAAGCCGTCTGGATGGCCTCGGCGGATCCCTGGACATCCGTCTTGATAATGAGGTTCAGCTCCTTGAGCTGGCCTTCCTGAGCCTTGGCAGAGATGCTGCCCAAACTCACCCGCCGCGACAGCAGCGCCTGTTGCAGACGGGCTTGCCGCAGCGCTTCCGCCCGCTCCTCAGCAATCCGCCGGGCTTCTTTCTCGTCGGTGTACACCTGGAACTCATCCCCCGCCGCCGGCACCTCCTCCAGGCCCAACAGTTGCACCGCTGAAGAGGGCCCGGCCTCCTGCAGCCGCTGGCCGCGGTCGTCCATCATGGCTTTGACTCGGCCCAGCACAGCGCCGGCCACCAGGGTATCGCCCACCCGCAGGGTACCGTTCTGCACCAGCAGAGTCGCCACCGGGCCGCGGGCCTTGTCCAGGTGGGCTTCGATCACGGTGCCGCGGGCGGGCCGGTTGGGGTTGGCCTGCAGCTCGGCCACATCCGCCACCAACAGGATCATCTCCAGCAGCGCGTCTAGGTTGCGGCGGGTAAGGGCGCTGACCTCTACCATGGGCGTGTCGCCACCCCACTCCTCCGGCAACAACCCGTGCTCCGCCAACTGCTGCTTGATGCGCTCCGGCTGGCTGCCGGGCTTGTCGATCTTGTTGATGGCCACGATGATCGGCACCTGGGCCGCCCGAGCGTGGCTGAGGGCCTCCAGCGTCTGCGGCTGCACCCCGTCATCGGCAGCCACCACCAAAACGGCAATGTCGGTGACGCGGGCACCGCGGGCGCGCATGGCGGTAAAAGCCTGGTGGCCGGGAGTATCCAGGAAAACAATGCGTCGCTTCTGGCCTTCAAAGTCCACGTCCACGTGGTAGGCGCCGATGCGCTGGGTGATCCCGCCCGCCTCGCCCTGGGCCACATTGGTGTGGCGGATGGCATCGAGCAGGGTGGTTTTGCCGTGATCCACGTGGCCCATGATGGTCACCACTGGCGGACGGGGCACCAGATGCTCGATGTCCTCCAGATCGAGCATCTCGGTTTTCTTAGCTTTGGGCTCTGCCTCGGGCCGACGCACTTCGTAGCCCAACTCTTTGGCTACCGACTCAGCCAGCGACTCGTCCAAAACCTGGTTGATGGTCACCCTCACTCCTTTGAAGAAGAGGGTTTTGATGATCTCGGTTTCGGCCACCCGCAGGCGGCGGGCCAATTCCTGCACGGTGAGGCTGCCCTCCAGGAGCAATACCTTCTCTTCTGGCAAGGATTCTGCTGCCGCCTCAGGAGCGCTAGCTTCGGCAGAGGCCGATGGCCGCTGGGGGCGGTTAGCAGCCGGGCGAGGGCGAGCGGCGGGAGCAGCCGCTGCCGCGGGCGGACGATAGGAGGGGGGCTTGGCGGTGGGGCGCGCCAAGGGTTTGAGAGCGTTCAGCTCCGCCTGCTTGACAGCCGAGATGACGGTCAAGGGATCCAAATCCAGAACGTCTCCGTCTCCTTCCTCTCTTCTGCGGCTGCGTTTGCGCTTGGCCTGAGTGCGGCTGGCCCGTCGTTCGAGGGCTTGCAGTTCCTCGTCCTCTTCTTCTACCGTCTTGCGCTTGATTTTGGGCGCAGCAGGCCGCACGGGAGCTTCAGCCAACACCGGGGTGGGGCGTTCCTCAGGGATCCCTTCTGGTAAGCGAGGGGAAGCAGCTGGCTCAGGGGGAACAGGCTTAGCCACAGGACGGGTAGGAGGCCCTACCAATTCCAGCCGCCGCTGCGGACGAGGAGCCTCCTCAGCTTTGCCGCTGCCGGAGCTCTCTTCCTTCTTGACCACTGGCGGGCGTGGCTCGGGACGAGTGCCAGGGCGAACAGGCGCCCCCACCAATTGCGGACGCGGGCGCTGCCCAGCTTGAGGGGGAGAAACCTTTTCCTCGGCAGGACGAGAGGTAGGAGCGCCGCTGGGGGAGGGCGCCTCCGAAAGGTCGTGGCGACCGGATTCAGAGGCCCGTTGCGGTGGCTCGGGCCCAGAGGCGGCTCGTCGAGGGGGAGGGAGCACCGTCGGTCGCTTGGCCGCCGGAGCGGGGCTGGGTTCGGAGCTGCCGGCTTTGGCAGCAGCCTCAGGGCGAGTCGGAGGAGCTGCCGGCTGCGGCTCCTGGGCAGCCGGGCGCACAGGCGGATCGACTTGTCGCCGCGGCGGGCCTATCAATTCTAGGCTGCCACCGGTGGACCCTTTTTCGGAGGAGACCTGGTCGGGTCGCTGCAGCGAAGGCTTGGAAGAACTGGCCTCACCAGCAGCAGCTTGCTGCTGAGCAGGAGCAGGCCGGCGAATGCCGACAATGTGCTGAGAGCGCTCACTTGCTTTGGCTTCGACGGGAGACTGCGGTTGAGAGCTCTCAGGCTGCAGCTTGGGCCGGAGCCGGGGACGAGTCGGTTTCACAACGCGAGGTTCACCCAGTTTGCTGCGCACCAACTCGGCTTGCTCTGGAGAAATGGTGCTGCTATGGCTTTTGAAAGGGATCCCCAACTGCTCACAAGCCTCTAGCACCTC
Source organism: Synechococcus sp. H60.1 (assembly GCF_047462335.1). Lineage (NCBI taxonomy): Bacteria > Bacillati > Cyanobacteriota > Cyanophyceae > Synechococcales > Synechococcaceae > Synechococcus > Synechococcus sp. H60.1. Next base: position 12,998 of record NZ_JANSJA010000023.1, on the reverse strand, counting down.
GCGATTGTCACGTCCCAGTTCGCGGGCAATGTCGTAAAGTCTGACTTTATCGGTCATTCGTCTGCTAGCCTCTGCTCCTTTCTCCTTGTCAGTTTTACAATCCAGATAATTAGTGGGTAGGAGTAAACCTGTTGGGTGTGTAGGTGCTTCCTCCGGTACATCGAGAATGTCTCGTCAATCCTTCCAAGGGTGGAGACTGGAGGGAATCCAAGTCCGAAGCTGCTTTGAAAGCATCCGCAGGGGACATAAAGTGTAAGACAACCGGGGAAGGAACCAACATCAACAGCGCTTTTAGAATAACCTTTTTGCGGCTCATACAGGCCGGCCGCGGCTAACTCAACCAACCCCTATTCTGACAGTTGAGAGGGGCTACCGTGTAGTTCGCGACTGGATGAGCCTGAAAAGGTGTTTCAATATCTTACTTGGCCAATTCTGGAGCTGCCTAGGTTTTGTCTAAAGCGCTTGCCCCCGGAGCTAAGGTTTCCTGGGGGCTCTGGGCCTTAGCATCGCACAGCAGTTGCTGCTCCAGCAGTTGCCACAGCGAGTCGGGCACTGCTGCCTTGAGGGCTCTGCTGAGCTGCTGCTTCCGCCGCGCTGCCCGCAGACATTCTAGCCGGCGACACAGGTAGGCAGAACGGCCCATGCCCTTGTCCAGAAGCACCTGGTGAGTATCGTATTGCCTAACCAGCCGCCACAGTTGGGAGCGGGGAAACAACTGGCGACAACCTACACAGCGCCGTAGAGGATCCCTGCTGACCAAAGGATCTTGTCTTGAAGGGTCTACCTACCCCAGCCTACTCCAACTGGGGCAGTCGTGACCTCAGAAATTCAAAGAAACGCTCCACCAAGTAGGGATCCCGCCAGCCCTTGGCCGTTTCTTCCCGCAGGATGTCCATGGCTTCTTGGACAGTGAAGGCTCGCTTGTAGGGTCGCTCCGAGGTAAGGGCGTCGTAGATATCGGCAATCTGGAAGATGCGGGCCACCAGTGGGATCTCTTCTCCCTTGAGGCCATCGGGATAGCCGCTGCCGTCCCAGCGCTCGTGGTGGTGGCGGATGAGGGGCAGCACATCCTTCATGGTGCGCAGCGGGCGGCAGATCTCCTCCCCGATCAAGACGTGGGATTTCATCACCTCCCACTCTTCCGGCGTGTGTTTGCCCGTTTTGCTCAAAATGGCGTCGGGTATGCCCACTTTGCCGATGTCGTGCAGATAGGCTCCCCAGGTCAGCGCCTTGATCAAGGGACGGGGTAGCTGGAGAAACTCACCGAAGCCCTTGGCCAGTTGTGCCAGACGCTCACAGTGATCCCCGGTGGTGGGATCCCGGCTTTCTACGCTGCGGGCAATGGCAAATAAAACCTGGGCAGCATGATCCAGGTCTTCATTAAGGTGCTTTTGGTAAACGAGGGACCGCACCCGCGCCAGCAATTCCGCCTCATCAAAGGGCTTGCTCAGGAAGTCATCGGCTCCGACCTCGATGCCACGCACGCGGTTTTTGCGGCCGCCGGCCGCTGTAATCAACACCACCGGGATTAAGCGGGTCTCCTCATCGGCCTTGATGCGCCGACAGACCTCGAACCCATCCAATCCCGGCATCATCACATCCAACAAGATCAGATCCGGCTGCAAGGTTGGCAGCATCTGCAGGGCTTGCTGGCCGTTTTCCGCCTCGCTGACGCGATAGCCAATGCTCTCCAACAGATCCCCCAGCAACAGGCGACTGTGGGGCTGATCGTCCACGATGAGGAGATGGCCCGCCGGCTCCTGCTCTCCAGAAGGTGTTATCTCAGGGATTCCAACCCCCACTAGCCTCTCAGCTTGGGCCGATTGCATCTTGGCAGAGACTATCCCTAGCTCGCTGCCTCTAGCGTAATCTCAGCTCCCACTGGCAAGCATCCGCCTTTCCACTGAACTTGCTTTAAGCCGCCGCCAATTGCTTAACCAAAACCCTGGCCAACAAGGGGGCTTTTTCTGCAGCAATCGAACTCTCCAGGGAGCCCATTTCTCAGCCACAATGGGGATAATGTAAGGTAGTCTTGGCTACGTTGGCACCCGTTTTGTGAGCTTCTTGGCAACTTTACCATGTCGTCTTTTTCCTCTGAGTCTTTGCGGGAGCAGGTGCGCTGCATTGATGACCAGCTTTCCCGCCGACCCCTGGAGCTCGATCCGGCAGGCTACTTTGTTATCTACGTTGATCGGCAGCAGCAGCTCATTTGCGCCAAGTATTACAGCACCGTGATCAACGAGCGGGGACTGGCCACCGACCCGGAGACGGGGGCGGTGATCCCAGCGCGGGGGCCAGTCAATCGCTCCCCACAGCGGGTGTACGTCGGGCGGACGGCCAAGGAGTTGTGTGTCCAGATCTTTGAAAAAGAAAGCGAAAAGGTCGTCTCCCAGCTTAGCCACGCTGCCTACCTAGGACGGGAGTTCCAGAAGGCAGAAGCAGCCTTGATCTCCGGTGAAGAGTACGTGCAGGACTAGGGGCAAGCTCGCTGCAGGCGAGCAGCCTGTGGCAGAATCGAGCCAGCTTGCCGTGACCAAGATCACAGCGGGGCGAGCTGGATCATGGACGACAAGGTTAAGCCGGGAACCATTCTGCGGGGGCGCTACGAAATCCTGGGCCTTCTGGGGCAGGGGGGGTTTGGGGTTACCTACAAGGCCGTAGATCGAGATACCTTCAGCACCCCCTGCGTAGTTAAGCGCCTGCGCCCCCTCTCCACGGATCCCTATACCCTGGCCACGGCTCGCAAGCTGTTTGAACGGGAAGCCAAAGTTCTCAACCAACTCAACCACTACGACCGGGTGCCCCGCCTCTTGGCCCACTTCGAGCAGGATCAGGAGTTTTACTTAGTCGAGGAGTTCATTGCCGGCCACGATCTCGGCCAAGAGCTGGTGGCCGGCCAGCCCCTGAGCGAGGCGGAGGTCGTCAAACTGCTGGGGGAGATCCTGGAGATCCTCCGCTATGTCCACGCCCGTCAAATCGTGCATCGGGACATCAAGCCAGCCAACCTGATGCGCCGCGACTCCGACGGCAAGTTGGTGTTAATTGACTTTGGGGCGGTGAAGGAGGTGGGCCGGTTGGTCAGCCCGGCTCCTGGCCAAACCCAGCTGGCAACAGTCATCGGCTCGGTGGGCTACATAGCCCCGGAACAGCTTGCCGGCAAGCCGCAGCCCTGTAGCGACATCTACTCAGTCGGAGTGCTGGCCATTCAGGCGCTGACTGGGCGCCCCCCCACCAAGATCCCAGACGATCCCCGCACTGGCCAGCTTCTTTGGCGGGATCTGGCCCCAGTGAGCGAGGCGCTAGCGGTAATTTTGGATCGCATGATCTGTCCCCGCTGGCAAGAGCGCTTTCAGTCAGCAGCTGAGGTGCTAGAGGCGCTGCGGCCCCTGCTGCCTGTTTCCAACGAAGCTGTGGCTTCTGATCTTTCGGTAGACCAGGTTTTGGCAGCGCGCCTCTTGGTCCGTGGCCAAGAGAAAGCCCGCCAAGGGGATCTCCAAGGGGCGATTGCCGACTACACCCTGGCCATTCAACTGGATCCCCAGAATAGCCGCGCCTACAGCCAGCGGGGCAGCGCCCGCTACAAAACTGGCGACTGGGCAGGAGCAGTTGAAGATTTCACCCGCGTCATTCAACTGGCGGGGGGAGAGGCCCGCACCTATTTCAACCGTGGCCTGGCCCGCTACCGGCTAGGGGACTATGAAGGGGCAGTTGCCGATTATACCCACGCCCTCCGCCTCAATCCCCACTGGGCAGTGGCCTACTACAACCGCGGCAACGCCTACCGGCAGCTTGAGCAGCCGCAGCAGGCGATTGAGGATTATTCCCGCGCCCTTGAGCTCAACCCTGAGGAGGTGCGGGCTTATTTTAACCGCGGCGTGGTGCGCGGCCATCTGGGGGATGCCCAGGGGGCAGCGGCAGATTTCTCCGAAGTCCTCAAGCGGGATCCGCAGGATGGCGAAGCCTACTTTAACCGGGGAGTGGCGCGGGCGCAGTTGCTGGACTTCCAGGGAGCGATAGAGGACTACACCCAGGCGCTACAGTTGGATCCCGGTCACAGTAAGGCCTACTACCGCCGCGGCCTGGCCCGGCAAGCGGTGGGGGATGTCCAGGGGGCCATTGAGGATTTCTCTCAGGCCATTGCGCTACAGGCTGCTGGAAGCTCTGAAGCAGAGGTGGCAGGGCAGGCGGAGCTCTATCTGCAGCGGGCTATGGCCCACCTAAGCAACAACGCCCTGGAGGCAGCGCTGGCGGACTGTGAACAGGCGCTCCGCCTTAACCCTGCACTAGCCCAGGCCTATTGCTACCGGGGGCTGGCCCGCCAGGAGTTGGGGGATCCGGCAGGCGCTTTAGCCGACTTCAACCGCGCCTTGGAGCTGGATCCCCAGTTGGCCAAGGCCTACCTTAACCGCGGGATTGCCCATCGGGATCTGGGCCATCTGGAAGCGGCTCTGGCCGACTTGAGCCAGGCCATTGCTTTGGATCCCAGCGATGCCAGGGCCTACAGCAGCCGCGGCCAGGTTCACCGGCTTTTGGGGGATCCCTTGGCGGCGCGGCAGGACTACACGGCTGCCCTGGAGCGGGATCCCCATAACCCGCAGCTCTACTTTGACCGCGGCCAGATCCATTTTGAGCAAGAAGAGTGGCTGGCAGCCTGTGAGGAGTTCTCCCAGGCGCTGCAGTGGGCAGGCCAGCCGGGGAGCCAGCGTGGGCTGGATCTGCTGGCTCGTATCCATCTATACCGAGGCCTGGCGCGGCAACGGCTGGGGGACTGGCAGGGAGCACTGGCGGATTTCACAGCCCTGATCCAAGCGCAGCCGCAGGCGTCTCAGGGATTTGCCCTGCGGGCAGCGGTACATCTGACTTTGGGCAACAAGGAGGCAGCATTGGCTGACCTTGACCAAGCTTTGAGCTGCAACTGCGACTGGGGCCTGGCGGATGCGGCCCTCGCCTACCGGCAGCGGGGGGATCTCCACCGGCAGGCCAACCGGCTACAGCAGGCCATTGCCGACTACACCCAGGCCCTGCTCTTGAATTCGCAGGAGCGCCACGCCCTCTTCTGGCGGGCCCTCCTTTGGGATCAGGCGGGGGAGATCGAGAGCGCGCTGGCCGACTACACCCAGCTCCTGCAACTGGAGCTGGATCCCCAAACGCGCCTCTGGGCCTTGAACAACCGCGGCTGGGCCTATGCCCAGCAGGGAGACTTTGCGGCAGCTATCCGCGACTACACGCAGGTTCTCCAACTGGACCCCAGCCATATCAAAGCCCACTGCAATCGCGCCCTAGCCCGCGCTGCCCTTGGTGACTGGCAAGGAGCCTGTCAGGACTTCCAAGCTGCCCTCCAGTTGCAGGGATACCAAGGTCGCCTTGGGGAAGAAGAGGCTCACTCCCTAGGCAGCTCCTAGCGATCCCCCACCCTAAGCCTAACTTGCTCCCGTCGCTCCTCGAAGTCGCTCACTAGCAGCCTTACCCGGATCTGCCATTCTCCCGCTAAGGGCAAGAGGACATCTTCCACCTCAAACCGGCCAGGTTCTTTCGGCAGGGCCTGGCGCCGCAAAGGCGGGATCCCACGCGCGGGCAGGTCAAAGTCCAAGCTCAGCTCCTGGGCCGGGATCCCTTTGACTTCCACTTGCACCTTGTTGTTGCCGGGGCGACAGGGCCGGATCTGCAGGCGGAGGCTGCCTTCTGGCCAGCCCAATGTCGCTTGGCAGGCTGGCTCCCGGGGGAGTTCTGCTCCTTGCCCAGGAGGGGCTTGGGCCACTAGAAAGCTGGTTAAGGCCAGCACCAAAACTAGCCCCACCAACTCCAGGCGGACAATCCCCTGCAGGGATCGAGCCGCCGCCCAGACCCCCGACCGCAGCGCCGGCAGCAGCCGCAGCTTGTTGTGGGCGGCCAACCCTAGGATCATCAGCACCAGCAGCAGCTTGGCCCAGAGGTACTGCCCGTAGGGATGATCCCAGTCCCAGCCGCGGTGGATCCCGCCCATTCCCACCCCTGCCAGCACCAGCCCCGGCACGGCCCAGGTGGCCACGTCGGAAAACCGCTGGATGAGGCCTACTGCGGGGGGAGTCAACTCAAGGACTCCGTCCCGCTGGCGCGAATGGCTTAGCAGGCGCTCCAGCCCCCACAACCCCCCCAACCAAAAAGCCGAGCCGGCTAGATGCAGCCCCAAGAGGGCCATCGTCCCTGCTGGATACTCGCTGGTGAGGGCATGGCCGATGGGCAAAAACGAGCCAATCACCGCCATCGACCCCAATCCGTTGGCCCAGCCAGGGCCGCCCTCGCAGGCCCAGATCAGGATCCCCAGCCCCACCAGCCGCAGCCCCGTGCCCCAACCATAGGGAGAGGCCAGCACGCTCAGCAGCTCCGACCCGGCAAAGTGGGGGTAGAGCTGGGCCAGGTGCAAACTCAAAGCCACCAGCGTCAGGCTGAGGGTGAGCCAGGCAGCCGCAAAAGCCCAGGCCTCGGCAGAGAGCTCTATTTGATCTGCAGGGCCCGACCGCCCCCGCACCAGCCGCCACCAGCCCAGCACGCCCACCACAAACAGGCTGCCCAGGTAGATCCCCCAGCGCACTCCCACCAGCGGCCAATAGAAGGGATCCCCCGCTTGGGCTGCCCTCGCCGCCTGCAACAGCCCCGGATCCGCCGTCCCCACCTGAAAGGCAAACGAACCACTCACCGGATGGGAATCGGCAGAGATGGCCCGCCAACTGACGATGTAAACCCCCTCCGGGATCTCCGCCGGTAAATCCCCCTGCGGTGCGTTGCCCGTGCCGACCAAGTTTTCCAGGGGCAGCACCTGGCCGTTGCCGTCCAAAACCTGGAGCTGCGTGAGCTGCACAGGTTCATTGAAGACCAGCCGCACCTGCGCCGGCCCTTCCTGCAGGATTGCTCCATCTTCGGGAAAGGTGGAGAGCAAGCTGGCATGGGCAAAAACGGGCTGGATCCCGCCCACCCACAGCAGGG
>NZ_JANSJA010000023.1:0-5935 GCF_047462335.1 Synechococcus sp. H60.1 | reverse complement strand
CCAGAAGAGGATCCCTTTTTGCAAAAAAGCCACGATTCCAGTGGCAACCCGGCTAGCGAGCGCCATGGCCGTGGCCGTGGGTCTCTCCTTTGTCCGTCAGCTTCAGCAGCGGCGCCGGCTCTGGCAGGTTTTTGGGATCCTCCCCCGGCTGCGCCACCTGGATCCAGCGGTACATGCCTTGTTCACACTCCTGGATGACCGGGATGGGGATAGTCTCGCCGGGGCGATCCGGCAGCCTGAGGCTGAGGCTGAACTCATCCATGAACTCATCCGGCAGGGATCCGCCGCTCCAGATCACCTCGGCCACTGTTTCGGTGATCATTTTCCCGTGGGACTCGTAGGGCTTATCCAGCGGCTTTTTCACCGTCTCAATTTTCCAGAGGGGGTGCACCATTGGCTTCACCGAGGTGGCCCCTTCCGGGATCTGCACCCGCAGGCGAATGGTCGGGGAGCCATCGCAGCCATGGGGCACGCGGAAGGTGAGCTTGGCAACGCTGCCCGCCGGGGCCTCTTTGGGATGGACGGTCACATGGGCCCAAGCAGAAGAAAGGGGCACAACGCTCATTCCCAGGGCCAGCAGAGATTTCTTGGCCAAGGCGAGGTAACTGTGCCAACTGAACATTGTAAATACTCCTTAACAACGCCAGGTGGAAAGAGAACCGGGCAGGATCCGGCCAACAAAAGCTAAGGATGGGGATGGGATCCGTGGGATTCGGTCACGCTCATGCTGTGCTGACCCCAACTGGAAAGGCCCATGGACACCAGGCCGGCACTGGCCAAGCCCATCGACACCAGCCCAAAGGAGAGGGCGCCCATGGCCACCAGGCCGATGGAGAGAATGCCGTGGGTCACCACGCCGATGGCCACCACTCCATGGGCAGAAATGCCCACCGCCACCAAACCATGAGCCCCCACCCCAACCGACAAGATTTTGCGGCGGGATCCCTGTGCTCCACAGCTCTGCTCCTGCGGCATCTGAGGTGCCAGGGTCAGATCTTGAGTCCTCTCCTGGGCCATTAGCCTTTGCTCCAGTTGTGCTCAGCCCGGTCTAGAACGTAGGCGGCCACGGCTTCGATTTCTTCTGGCTTGAGGAGCTTGCCAAAAGCGGGCATGGCCCCTTTGCCGTTGCGCACCTGGGCCTGGATTAGCTCAGGGGTATCCACGTGGTACTCATGAAGAGCCGCCAGAGAGAGGTTTTTCGCCGCCACCAAACTGTTGCGCCCGTTCAAGTGACAGCCCACACACTTGGCTTGAAAGACCTTAGCTCCCAAGGCCAAATCCGGTTCCGCAGAAGCCACTTGTGGGCCCCAAAAGACAGCAGCACCGACCAGCAAAAGCAGCAAGAAAAGTTTGACAATCCGCATTTTCCTCTCAACAATCTGCAAAAGACCGTTCATGGAAAAATCCAGCTTTTGAAGCCAGACCATTATCTCCGGCAGGTCAGGTCAGGTCAAAAGACAGCCTGTCAAGTCCCCTGCAGGTACCATGGGGTGTAGGATCCCCAGGGTTATGAGCAGTCTGCCGCCAGACTTCATCCAGTTGGTGCGCCAGAAAGCCGACATCGTCGAGGTGGTGGCGGAAAAGGTGGTGCTGCGCAAGCAGGGGAAAAACTTTGTCGGCCTCTGCCCTTTCCACAACGACCACAAGCCCAGCTTTCAGGTCAGCCCCAGCAAGCAGATCTACAAGTGCTTCGCCTGCGGTGCCGGGGGAGATGTGATTCGCTTTATCAGCCAGACCGAGCACCTTTCCTTTGCCGACGCCGTGCGCCGCCTGGCCCAGCGCTACCACCTGCCCCTGCCGGAGCCAAAGGGATCCCTGTCCCAGGACTACGAGCGCCAACTCTCCCACCGGGAAAAGCTGCTGGAGATTTTGGCCCTGGCTGCCGATTTCTATCGGCATGCTCTCCGCTCCCAGGTGGGATCGGCAGCCCGCGAGTATTTGCACAGCCGGCGCCTGAGCGAAGAGACTTGGCAAAAGTTTCAAATTGGCTTTGCTCCCCCTGGGTGGCAGTCGCTCTACGAATACCTGGTTAACCAGAAGGGTCAGCCGGTCAAGCTCCTGGAAGAAGCCGGCTTGCTGGTGCCGCGCCAGCAGGGATCTGGCCACTACGACCGCTTTCGCAACCGCATCATGCTGCCCATTTTTGATCCCCAGGGGCGGGTGATTGGCTTTGCCGGTAGAGCGCTGGGGGAGGAGCAGCCCAAATACCTCAACTCCCCGGAAACGGAGCTCTTTAACAAGAGCCAGGTGGTCTATGGCCTCAACTTTGCCCGCGAGGCCATTGCCAAGGCCGACCAGGTCTTGGTAGTGGAGGGCTACTTCGATGTCATCGCCCTACACCAAGCCGGGATTGCCTATGCCGTAGCCGCCATGGGCACGGCCCTGACGCCGCAGCAGGTCAAGGCCTTGCTGCGCTATACGCAGTCTAAGCGGCTCATTCTCAACTTCGATGCCGACCCCGCCGGGTTCAACGCCGCCAACCGGGCTATCGCAGCCATTGAAGAGCAAGCGCGGCGGGGGGAAATTGAGCTGCGCATCCTCACCCTCCCCGCTGGGAAAGATGCCGACGAGTTCCTGCGGCAGCACCCCGCTTCCCAATTGGAGGCCCTGCTGGCTCAGGCTCCCCTATGGCTGGATTGGCAGATTGAGCAGGTGCTGGCCGGTCGAGATCTCAGCCAAGCTGCCGATTTCCAGCAGGCCTATCAGGCGCTGGTGCACTTGTTGGCTGGCTTGGGCGGACAGTGGCGCTCTCTGTACATTCACAAGGTGGCGGAATTGCTTAGCCGCGGCAACGCCCGCCTTAGCCGCGACCTGGAAGAGGATCTGCGCCGTGCCGTACGCCAGCACCGCTGGGCTCAACCCCAGCAACTTTCTGCCAACAAGGGATCCAAACTGTTGCAAGCAGAGTCCCACCTTCTGCAGATCTTCCTGCATTTTGCCGAGTACCGCCGCGAGATCCGCCACACCTTGCTGGAGCGCGAGCTGCAATTTAGCTTCCGTCCCCACCGGGAGTTGTGGCAGCGGATCTTGGAGCTACTGGCGGCGCAACCGGAGCTGGAAGAGCAGGGAGAGGCTCTGCTGACGGCTTTGCGCACCCTCTGCGCCCAAGACGATGAGCTCAACGAGCGCCTTAGCCACCTGCTCTGGCTGGATGAAACAACCCGTATTGCCCTGATGCGCCCCCAGCTGGTGGTGCGCGCCGCCTTGGCCAACATGGAGCTGGAGATTCGCCAAAAGCGCTACCGCTACTGGACCCAGCTTTGGGATCAAGCCTTTTCCGAGGGCAACACCGCCCTTGCTGCCCAGTACCAGGCCAGTATTCAACAGGAATATCAAGCCATTCGGGCCTTGCAGCGCCAAGTCCAACTGAGCCTGGAAGACCTGCTGGAGACACCGCCGGCTGAGGAGGGGTCTTGAGCAAGGAGGGAGGATTCTTTTGCCTCTATCCCTGAGGGAGAGGGGCAGCGGCTGAGAACCCAGCAAAGCGCGCCGGTGAGAGACTGGGAAGCCACTCATCGGCCTGTCCGTAGGCCTGCTGGGCAAAGCGGCGGGCCAAGGCCGGCACAATGGCCAAGGGGTTGCTGAAGCCGGAAAAGAGTTGCAGCCCTTCCCAGCCGGGCAGGGATCCCACCAGAGGGTGGTGATCGCTGCTAAAGGCCACTAAGCAGTGGCGCCAGCGCCCGGGCAAGTGAGCTACTGCCGGCAAGTAGCGCTCTGCTTGGGAGCGGATTTGCGCTTCGCTAGCGGCGGCATCCACCTCGGCCTGGGGATCCGTCAGCGCCCGACTGATCTGGCCCAGGCGAAGGCTGCCGTCTAGAAATTGCAGGATCCCGACATCCAAAATCGGCGGGCAGATCTCCTGCCCCGGCTTGTCCCAGAGGGGATCCCGGTCGGGGTGGCCGGCTTGCCGCTCTAGCTCCAGGCGCTGCACGGGCGCGCTCATGACGATGGTTCTCAACCGCACCTCTGCAGGCTCCAGCTCAAGGGATTCGGCGTGGGTGAAGTAGATAGGGGCCCAGATCCCGGCCTGGCGCAACAGAGCCCGTGTCCAGCCGCCGGCGCACACCACCACCTGGGCTGCCCTATAGCAGCCTGTAGGGGTCTCCACCCCCGTGATCCGCTGCCCCTGCCGCCGCAAGCCGGTTACGGTTTGCAAAAGCAGGGATCCCCCCAGGCGTTGAAAAGCCTTCTGAAAAGCCAGCGTCGTCAGCCAGGGGTGAATGTGGCCATGTCGCGCCCAGAGCACGCCCTCCAGGGCCACCGGATTCAAGAGGGGCTCCAGCTCACAGGCCGTCTCCACGGAAATGCGCTGGGGTGGGATGCGACAGTCAGCCAGATCCGCCTCCACATTTTCCACAGAGTAGCCAGGAGCAATCGGCAGGAGCAGATCCAGCTCGCGAAAGTGAATGTCTGCCTCCAGCTCCTCTGAGAGGGTGCGGTAACGGTGGATCCCTTCTTCCCCCAGGGCTTTGAGCAGGGGGGTTTTCCCCGCCCAATGGGCCAGGCCACCGTAGCTGTAGCGCGTGGCACTGGGCGGCAGCGCCTCCTTTTCAAGGAGAAGAACGGATCCTCCTTGACGGGCCAGCTCGTAGCTCAAGGCTGCTCCGGTGATCCCACCGCCGATGACGATCCAGTCGTAATTGGCCATGCTGCCCTCGTTGCCCTGAAGAGGAACCCAGCCTCCCTGAGTCCTGATTGAGTGTTCCCCCCGGTTCTCGCCGAAGTTCAACGGTGTTATAGAGTCATCTGGCGTTTATCCGTAGAGGAGCCGCTCCACCGCCGCCACAATATCTGCTGGCTGCACGATGGTGGCCGCTTCCAGCGTGCCGTTGTAGGGGGTGGGAATGTCTTGGGAAGCCAAACGCACTACGGGCGCGTCCAGCTCGTCAAACAGTTCTTCCATGATGCGGGCCGTCAGCTCTGCCCCAATGCCGCCCGTTTTCATGTCTTCTTCGACAATGACCACCCGGTGGGTTTTGCGCACCGAGGCGGCAATGGTCTCCATATCGAGAGGCTTGAGGGAGATCAAGTCAATAACCTCAGGGTCGATCTCCTGCTGCACTAGGGTGTCCACAGCTTTGAGCACGTGGTGGCGCATGCGCGAGTAGGTGAGGATGGTAACGTCAGAGCCCGTGCGGACAACTTCCGCCTTGTCTAGGGGCAACAGGTACTCCTCCTCCGGCAGGTCTTCTTTGAGGTTGTAGAGGAGCACATGCTCGAAAAAGAGAACGGGGTTGTCGTCGCGGATGGCCGACTTGAGCAGACCCTTGGCATTGTACGGAGTGGAGCAGGCTACGATCTTCAGGCCGGGCACCGCTTGAAAGTAGGCCTCCAGCCGCTGCGAGTGCTCGGCTCCCAACTGGCGTCCCACCCCGCCTGGCCCGCGGATCACCAGCGGGATCTTGAAATTGCCGCCAGACGTGTAGCGCAGCATGCCGGCATTGTTGGCAATTTGGTTGAAGGCCAGGAGCAAAAAGCCCATGTTCATCCCTTCCACCACCGGCCGCAAGCCGGTCATCGCTGCCCCGATGGCCAAGCCGGTGAAGCTGTTTTCGCAAATGGGGGTGTCCAGGAGGCGCATCTCCCCGTACTTGCGATACAGGTCTTTGGTGACTTTGTAGGAGCCGCCGTAGTGGCCCACATCCTCTCCGAGGACAAACACGTTGGGATCCCGAGCCATCTCTTCGTCGAGGGCGGCACGCAAGGCATTGTAAAGGAAGGTCTCGGCCATAGAGGGCAACTGTTGCTTAAAAAATGTTGCTAAACCTCCATTAAACCATTACGCCGGCAGGGATCCAAACCCCTTGCCCCTATCCAGGGATCCCGACCCCAGCAATGTTTCTAAGAGAGCACAAAAACGGTAGCAGCAGCTCCGCGAGCGCCTCGCCAAATCCCGCAAAGGCCGATTCCTTCGTTGACCCGCTCGATGCCTTGC
>NZ_JANSJA010000022.1:0-2215 GCF_047462335.1 Synechococcus sp. H60.1 | reverse complement strand
GCCGTAAAGCGGATGGGGAAACCCCACCCGCCTGCGCGGTGGGGTAGTTCATAATAGCCCATGGTGCTCATCAACCCAAGTGGATGGAGCCAACTTCGAAAATGTCTCTAACTGCCGTCTCGTCAGCCCAGGGGGATCCTCGCATCGCCGAGATCGCCCAGCGGGGGGTGGCCGAGATCTTCCCAGGGGGGGCGGCAGCTCTGGTGGAGCGCCTGGCCACAACGGATCGCCCTTTGCGGGTGAAGCTAGGCATCGATCCCACGCGGCCAGATCTACACCTGGGCCACGCGGTGGTTTTGCGCAAGCTGCGCCAATTCCAGGATGCCGGCCATGTGGCCATTTTGCTCATCGGGGATTTTACGGCGCTGGTGGGGGATCCCACTGGCCAGTCGGAGGCGCGTCCCCGCCTGAGCCCAGAAGAAGTGGAGGAAAATGCCCGCACCTATTTGGAGCAAGCTGCCAAGATTTTGGACTTTGCGACCCCTGGCCGGCTGGAGGTGCGCCGCAACAGCGAGTGGCTGGCCCGCCTCACCCTCAGCGAGCTAATCGAGCTGCAGGCCCAGATGACGGTGGGGCAGATGTTGGCCAAAGAAGACTTTGCCCAGCGCTACCAAGCTGGAACACCGGTGTACTTGCACGAATTTCTTTACCCCCTCCTGCAGGGCTACGACTCGGTGGCCCTGGCAGCCGACGTGGAGCTGGGGGGAACCGACCAGCGCTTTAACCTCCTGGTTGGCCGAGAGCTGCAGCTTTGGAAAGGCCAAACCCCGCAGTTTTGCCTGACGGTGCCGCTTTTGGAGGGCTTGGATGGCTACCAGAAAATGTCCAAGTCCAAAAACAACTACGTCGGCCTGACCGAGGATCCCCTCACCATGTACTCCAAGCTGGAGAAGGTGCCGGATCACCTGGTGGAGCGGTATTTTGAGTTGCTCACGGCGGTGCCCCCCTCAGAGCTGCCGGCAGATCCCCGTCAGCGCCAGATTCTCCTAGCCAAAACTCTGGTGGCCCAATTTCACTCCCCTGAAGCGGCAGAAGAGGCGCAGCGCACCGCCCAAGCCCTGGTGTTGCAAGGCAATCTCGTAGAGACGGGATCCATCCCCACCTTTGCCGTCGAGGGCTTGTCTTACCCGGCAAAACTCAGCTACATCCTGCGCGAGTCCGGCCTGTGCAAGAGCGCCGCCGAGGCCCGTCGGCAAATCCAAGGAGGCGCCGTGCGGCTGGACGGACAAAAAGTGGAGGATCCCGACTTGGAGTTTACCAGCGCTTCTGACCTGGTCGGGCGGGTTCTCCAGGTGGGCAAGAAGGCCTTCCGCCGCCTGGTGGTGGGCCCAGAGTAGTCAGCCCCCAACCCCTCTCCCTTGATGGGACCGGGAAGGGGGGATCAACCATCAATGGGTGGGGGTGGGCTTGAAGCCGAGCCCGGCTTTTTTCTGCTTGGTCTTGGCTGGGGGATTGAACAGCGGTGAAGCCAACAAGGTTTGCGGGAAAACGGGCTCCGCCTTGGGCCGGATCGATCTCGCCTCCGCCACAGCTTCAGCGAGCTTCTGCCGCACCAGCTCTTGGGTCTCCAAGATATTGGGATCCGCCGCCCATTCCGGGGCTTCCCTGACCGGATCGTCTTCGGAAGTAAATTCCAAGTCGTAAACCTCGTTGCGGTAATCGGGGCTGAAGCACTCCCAGGCGCGCAAACTGTAGAAGTAGGGGAATAGCCGCACCATGCGCTCGATATCTAGGTGTGCTGCAAAGCAACAAAAAGCCTCTTCTTCAGAGACCGGAAATGGCGCGTAGTGCTCGGAAACAAACCACTGCAAAAACTTGCGCGCCTCCGGAACAACCTGCTCTGGGGTCATGGATCCCAGCGCCGCCGCGTTGAAGCAGTTGACCAAAAGGTGCTCCAGGAGCACGGCGTTGTACTCGGCAAAGCAGGTTTGCTCGCGGCTTTCTACCGGCTGCCAGGGCATATTGCCGTTGGCGGCGATAAACAGATGCACCAAGTCATGCGAGGGATTGGTTTGAATGGCGCCGTGCCCCTCCAGCTTGGCCCCGTCACAGCTAAAGATTTGGTACTGCGGGCTCCAGTAGAACTTCAGTTGCTTGGCCGCCATGTCCGACCGTCCTCCTCACCCAGAGGGATCCCTCTAGAGCTTACACCCGCAGGCGGGCTACAGGCACCTCTGCAGGGACAATCGCCGTCGCCCCTGCCCTGCCCCAAATG
>NZ_JANSJA010000021.1:0-2256 GCF_047462335.1 Synechococcus sp. H60.1 | reverse complement strand
GTAGCGGAAGCGGTCGTTGAAGTTGGGGCGGAACACCCCCGGCACCCAGAAGCCGCCATCGGGGCCGACTTTCTCTTCAGAGTCGCAGCGGACGGTTGGATTCTCTGGATTCTCTTCGTCGAGCAACCGGCGCCGCAGTTGCCGCGCCCAATCATCGGTGTTTGGAGCCGGGTTGCCAGCAATCGGTGGAGCGCCGCTTTCGGCAGGGCGGATGCCCGGCTCTTTGCTGGGGTTGGCAATCTCGGTGAGCAGCAAGTTACTCTTCAGGCCGTTGCGGGCGGCGTAGGCCGGCTCGCCGAAGATCCAGTTGAAGGCGGCCTGCAGGGCTTCGGCAGGGCTGGGCCACTTGGGCGGCTTGGGCACCCCTGCTTTTACCTCCAGCACTGGCGAAAGCCGCGGCTCCAGGGCAATGGTTACGCCTTCATCGACAGCCTGGGCCACGTCGTGGACGCTGATCGTCTCCGGCTCCGGCTCGGCTTGAACTTCGCCCACGGGGCGCAGCTCCACCGTGTTGGGCTTGGCCGCCATCCACTCGCCCAAGGGGCTCTTGCCGGGAGCATCGGGCGCAAAGGTACCCGGCCCGCAAGGCCGCCCTTGACAGGTGAGATTTTGCGACTGCGTCTTGGTTTGTTGGCAGGTGGGGCTGCTGGTACCGGCGATGAGGGTGCCCGTCCGAGTTTGGGTAAACGTTTTGGTTGTGCCGCAGGCGATTTGGTTGATGACCTCGTCGCAGCTAGCCGGCGACCAGGGCCCCCAGTTGTAGTTGCAAGTCTGCGGGCAGGTAACCGTTTGGGTTTGCGGCCGGGTGGTGGTTCCGCAGCTCGAGGTACAGGTCTCGGTGCGGGTTTGGGTTATCGTCAGGCCGCCGTTGGCCAGCGTGCACTGAGGAGTCCAATCTGTATAGGTGCAGGTAGCACCCGGCGGCTGGCAAGTGATGGTTTGGGTTTCGGTTTCGGTGAAGGGAGCTTGGCTGGTACAGAGCGGCGTAACCGTGCGGGTGCGGGTTTGGGTGATGGTGGCCCGGCTGCACTGCTGCTGCTGGGTGCACTGAGGACTCCAGGCCGACCAATTCCCGTAGTTGTACTGTGGGTAGCAGGTGATCTGCCGGGTTTGGGGCGTCGGCGGCGTGCCGGGGCAGCCGGCGGGCAAAGTGGCTGTTTTGGTTTGGGTGATGGTAGTTGCAACACAAATATCGGTTTTACAAGCGGGCGTCCAATTATTATCCCAAATGGGATCACAATTGAGGCTGACCGCGCAGTACTTCTGATTGGGCAGCAGAGCTTTGTTCCGATCCGGCTGGCAAGGCAGGTTGACTGGCGGCAGCGGCTTCAGGTAGCGCAGGTCGTAGTCTTCCAGATCGCTGCCATCGCGGGTAGCAAAGCGCAATCGCGCAGTGCCGGTATTTTCATAGGTCTGGATCTCTACCAGGTAGGGAGAGTCCTGGGATGGATCCGCGCAGTCCAGCTCTAGGCGCAGGGTGACCTGCTTGCCGCCGCCATCTGACCAGGCTTCGGCACCTGCCGCGTCCGGCCCTAGGCTGAGGGGAGTGCCGTTCCAAACGCCGCGGTTGACAAAAGTAGCATCGGAGCCTTCCCGCCGCCGGATGATCAGCCGCACACCATCATCACCATCGAGAATGCGGTAGCTCTGCAGGCCCGGCCAGCGGGGATAGAGCTCCCCTACCCAGCGGACGACGAAGAAATCGTTGCCGTTGTTGTTGCCACTGCCGGATCCACCAGTTCTGCGCCGCCAGCAGGAGCGTAGGAAGTTGAACTCGTTGTGTTTGAATCGGAGCTCTGGAACTCCATTGTTGGGGGGATTGAAGTTGTATCCAATGCGAGGGCTGCCGACAGGCACATAGGAATAGCCGATGTCATCCGCATCGATGGGCGCGTTCGGCAAGCTGTTGTTGCCGTCTGGCTCTCCGCAACTGGGCATCCAGAACCAGTCGCCGCGATCCCGGCGATCCGGATTGGGATCCGGAGGGGTAAAAGGTTGCCGAGGCTCCCAAGGATTCGGCGGCGAGAGAATCGGCACCGACAGGCGGCAAAGGGGCTGCAGGATGTCAGACAAAGAGCCGCTGCAAGTGGGGAAATTGTTGTACAGCATCCGCTTGAAGGGAGACCTTGAATCCCGGGACGTGCTGCTGCCGAACTGGTACTGGAAGCCGCCCCACCAGGGAAAACCGCTGCCGCTGCGGGCAAAAGGTGCTAGGTTAGCTGGATTATCGATAGCGTCGCGCACGCAGGCCCAGCG
>NZ_JANSJA010000020.1:0-2329 GCF_047462335.1 Synechococcus sp. H60.1 | reverse complement strand
TCCCTCGTCGGCAAAGAACTTGATCGTGGTCGCCTTCAGGCCCGTACACTCGCCGATGACCGTGGTCAGCTTGCCCCCCGCCTGTTGCCAGCGGCTGAGGATGTGTTCGACCTGGGGCCGATCTAGCAGGCCCGCCTCCTGCAAGTTTTGGAACAGGCGCCTGGCCCAGGGGGTGAGCTCCGCCAACAGAGGATCTGCCGGCACCTCTTCCTCAGAAGGGGCAGGCTCTTCTGGCAAGGACTCCGCCTTGCTGACGCGAACGGTTGGGCGGGCTGCCGCTCTGCCCACCTCGGAGGAACAGGTTGGCCTCTTGCCTGGGTTAGTGGGCAAGTTGGCAGCTCTCAACTGGGCTTGGGCGGCCTCGGCGATCAGCTTCTGTTGCTCGTAGCTCACCCGCAGCAGGCGGTTGCGATCCTGCTCGGCTTTGAGGCTTTCCTGAAGAGACTCCAGGCTCTGTCGGTAGGCCGCCAGCAGCTCCTGCGCATCCCGCAGCTCCACCGTCAACTTGGCCTGCTGCTGTTGCAAGGCCCTGAGGCGGGATCCCAGGCTTTTCAGTTGTTGCTGGGCCTGTTCTAGGGCTTCTTGGCGGGCTTGCAGGAATCCCTCCAGTTGGGCAATGCGCTGATCGGCCTCGGCCCGCTCCGCCCTGAGCTGCAGAACCAAGACTTGGCTCTGCTGCAGTTGCTCCTCCTGTTGGGCAAGACGCGCTGCCGCTTCATGGTTGGCCGCCGTCAATTGCGCCACTTCCGCCTGCAGTTGTCGGAGCTGCGCCTGGAGGTTTTCCACCTGCTCTGGAGGAACATAGCTGGAAAGCCGCGCCATTTGGGTTTCGTGCTCTTGCTGCAACTGAGCGTAGCGCTCCTGCCAGCTCTGCACAGCGGCCTTTAGCTCCGCGACTTGTTCTTCCAGGGTGGCGACCTGCCTCAGGAGGGGATCTGCAGCCTCCCCCGAGGAGGCAGCCGGCTGAGCCAGTTGGGCCTGCAACTGATCCCGCTCCGACTGGAGCTGCCGCACCTGATCAAGCGCTGCCTGGAGCTGGGCGCGCAAATCGGCGACAACGCTGCTGGGCACAGAATCCAATTGGCGCTCCTGCAAAATCTGGATCTGCTCCCGCAGGTGCTCCAGCTCGGACTGATAGCAATCTCGCTGGGTTTGCAACTGCCGCTGCGCCTTTTGTTCGGCGGCGCGGGCCAGGGCCAGCTCCCTTTCCAGCCGTTGCAGGTGTTCTCGCCAGACTTGCAGATCCTGCTGCAACCTTGCTTGGTGCTGCAGCTCCTCCTGTTGCTGGCGGATGGTGGCTTCCAGTTTTTGAATGCGCTGCTGGTACTGGCTTTGGAAATCGGCAATCTGCTGGTTCATGTCCGCCAGGATCCGATCCCACTCCCGTTCCTGCAGCTCGATTTGGAGTTGCAGGGCCTCCACCTGCTTGCGGTAGTCGGCCAGGGTGGCTGGCTGAGCCACAGAAGCAAAAGGATCCTCAGCCGCAGAGGAAGATTCTCGCCCGCCGGCTGTTGTTCCCGGCAGGGGATCCCTTGCCGGATCCGAGGGATGAACAACTGGAAACAGCTCTGCCCCCTGGCAAGACAGCGAAGACTCCGTCCCGCTCCCTCGAGCAACCTCTTCGGCAGGGGAACGCTGAACCACCGCCTCTTGGGGGGACATCTGCGGGGCCTGGAGGGGATCCCTGGCCAAGAAAGGCTGCAGCGCCTCCCAGGCATTGGGGGAAGCCATCCGCTGCAGCTGCACCTGCACATCCAGGGCGCGATCCAAAATTGCCGGCTGAACCCAACCTTTCCAAGTGAGGATCTCCCCCAGTTTCCGCCCGTACCGCCGCTGTTGGGCTAAAGCCACCCGCAACTGCTCAAAATCCAGATAGCCCAGAGCCACCAAAATCTCCCCCAGAGACAGGGCCTGGCTAGGCAGGAAGCGGTAGAGATCCGACGGAGTCAGCCAGCCGTGCTCCAGGCAGACTTCTCCCAACTTAAGGTGGTTCTGCTGTTGCTCCCGCAAGGCCTGGGCCAACTGAGACTGAGAAATCAGCCCTGCCCGCAGCAAACGCTGCCCTAGCGGCAAGCTCAACTCAGCCTCACCAGCAGCGGCCCCCCTCCCTTCCAAAAAGGGAAACGGGCTGGAACCGCTCTGGGAGGGCGACGAGCGTGGGGGCATCGAAAAGATTCCAGCTCAGACATACTGTACTCTAGCCCATTTCCTGCTGGGGATAACAACGCTGTCGGCTGGTTGCCGAGTCACCTCTGCCCCAGTCTCGCCCCTAGCCCGTGGGATCCAGTCGCATTAAGACTTGGCCAAATTCCACCGGCTGGCCGTTGCT
>NZ_JANSJA010000019.1:0-21288 GCF_047462335.1 Synechococcus sp. H60.1 | reverse complement strand
TTGGCCTCTTCCGGAGTCATGAAAAACAGCCGCTCTGTGTCCTTCTTGATGCGCTCCAGAGGCTGACCCGTGCTGCGGGATAGTTCCTCCAGCATCATGTTGCGCAAGGTCAAGATCTCGCGGGTGCGAATTTCAATATCGCTGGCCTGTCCGCGAGTGCCACCGTAGGGCTGATGCAGCACGATTGTGGCATTGGGCAAGCTGGCCCGGAACCCTTTGGCGCCCGCCGCCAACAGCATGGCCGCCATGCCAATGGCATTGCCAATGCAGATGGTATGCACCGGCGGCTTGATGTAGTTCATCGTATCCAGAATGGCAAACGCTGCCGTGTCGTAGTTGTAAGTGCCCGTCGAGTTAATGTACATCTTGATCGGCTTTTCCCGATCCTCGTACTGCAAATACAGCAGTTGTTCCACAATCAGCTTGGTGACGTTGGCATTCGACTCCTCTGCTAGGGGCAGGCCCAGGTAGACAATGCGCTCCTGCAGCAGCAGCGAGGCCAAATCGGGAGGCGGAGTCCGAACCGGAGCGCCGCCATAGTAGTAGGTCGATTGCACCATGCCAAAGTTCTCCTACGGCCAATCCCTTGACTCTAAAGACAACTGCCTAGAACAGCAACACAGACGAAGGATAAGAGCAAGGGATCCGAGAACAGCAGCGGATCCCTTGTCTTCCTAGGAACCAGAACCGGAAGGGGAGACTCAGATGTCCCGCGGCAGCTTTACTCCGCTCCCTGCGGCAAGAGAACCCGCTCCGGCTCTGTGACCAGCACCTTGGGCTTACGCTCCTCGTCCACATCGATGAGGACTTCCGAGCCCTCTTTGACATGGCCAGTCAGGATCTCTTCCGCCAAGATGTCTTCCAACAGGCGCTGAATAGCGCGGCGCAGCGGACGTGCCCCATAGCTGGGGTTGTAGCCCTCCTCCACCAGCAGATCCTTGAAGCGATCGCTGACCGTGAGGTAAATTTTCTTCTCCCTCATGCGGTCGAACACTTCCTTGAGCAGGATATCAGCGATCTGCTTCACTTCATCCCTGGTCAGTTGCCGGAAGACGATGATCTCGTCCACCCGGTTGAGGAACTCGGGGCGGAAGTACTGCTTCAGCTCCTCGTGCACCAGGTTGCGGATGCGGTTGTAGTTCGCATCTTCGTCGTTGGTGTTGAACTCGAAGCCGAGGCTGCCGCCGCCCTTCTCGATGACCTTCGAGCCGATGTTAGAGGTCATCACGATCAGGGTGTTTTTGAAGTCCACCGTGCGGCCCTTGGCGTCGGTCAGGCGGCCATCCTCTAGGATCTGCAACAGCAGGTTGAACACATCCGGGTGGGCTTTCTCGATCTCGTCGAAGAGCACCACCGTGTAGGGACGGCGCCGCACCGCTTCCGTGAGCTGGCCCCCCTCGTTGTAGCCGACATATCCGGGCGGGGATCCGATCAGCTTGCTGACCGTGTGCCGCTCCATGTACTCCGACATGTCGAGGCGAATCATGGCCGACTCGGAGCCGAAGAAGTAGGCCGCCAGGGCCTTGGTCAGCTCGGTTTTGCCTACCCCCGTTGGGCCGGAGAAGATGAAGCTGGCGATGGGGCGGTTGGGGTTTTTTAGCCCCACGCGAGCGCGACGAATGGCACGGGAAATGGCCCGCACCGCCTCATCTTGGCCAATGATGCGCTGGTGCAGGGTTTCCTCCATGTGCAGCAGCTTCTCTGACTCGCTCTCGGTCAGCTTGGCCACCGGCACCCCTGTCCAGGCGCTCACCACCTGGGCAATGTCCTCTTCGGTGACCTCCGGCATCTCTTCGCGGCTGCTTTCCTCAGCCTTCTTGGCAGCAGCAATGGCGCGGATCTGCTGCTTGATCTCCATCTCCCGATCCCGCAGCTCACCGGCCCTGTCGAAGTCTTGGGCCCGCACTGCGGCATCCTTCTCCTTGAGCACCCGCCGCAGCTCCTGATCCAGCTCCCGCGCCGCCGGCGGCAGTTGCGAGTTGATCAGGCGCACCCGTGAAGCCGCCTCGTCGATGAGGTCGATGGCCTTGTCCGGCAGGAAGCGGTCGGAGATGTACTGGTCGGCCAGCTTGGCCGCTGCCTCCAAAGCCGCGTCGGAGATCTTCAGCTTGTGGTGTTGCTCGTAGCGCTCCCGCAGGCCAAACAGGATCTCGATTGTCTCTGAAACGCTCGGCTCGCCCACCATGATGGGTTGGAAGCGACGCTCCAGAGCGGCATCTCGCTCGATGTGCTTGCGGTACTCATCCAGCGTGGTGGCGCCGATGCACTGCAGTTCGCCGCGGGCCAGGGCGGGCTTGAGGATGTTGGCAGCATCGATGGCCCCTTCGGCAGCCCCGGCCCCGATGAGGGTATGCACCTCGTCGATGACTAGGATGATGTTGCCGGCGTTGCGGATCTCATCCATGATTTTCTTGAGGCGCTCCTCAAACTCGCCGCGGTACTTGGTGCCGGCCACCAACAGGCCGATATCCAGGCTGACTACCCGCTTGTCGGCCAAGATGTCGGGCACATCCCCCTGCACAATGCGCTGGGCCAAACCTTCGGCAATGGCGGTCTTGCCGACGCCCGGCTCGCCGATGAGGACGGGGTTGTTCTTGGTGCGGCGGCCCAAGATCTGGATCACCCGCTCGATCTCCCGCGTCCGACCCACCACCGGATCCAGCTTGCCCTCTTGGGCCAATTGGGTGAGGTTGGAGCCGAATTCGTCCAGGGTTGGCGTTTTGGTGCGGCTGGAGGATCCACCCCCTGCCGTCACTTCGGCGGTCTCGCCCAACATGCGGATCACCTGGGTGCGCACCTTGGACAGATCCACCCCCAGGTTTTCCAGAACGCGAGCGGCTACCCCTTCCCCTTCGCGGATCAGGCCCAGGAGCAGGTGCTCAGTGCCGATGTAGTTGTGGCCGAGCTGGCGAGCTTCCTCCAAGGAGAGCTCCAGCACTCGCTTGGCGCGGGGAGTGAAAGGGATCTCGACAGCCACAAAGCCGGATCCCCGGCCAATAATTTTCTCGACTTCAATGCGGGCGTCCTTCAAGTTCACTCCCATGGACTTGAGAACTTTGGCGGCGACCCCAGTGCCCTCGCCGATTAACCCCAACAAGATTTGCTCAGTGCCAACGAAATTGTGACCTAACCGTCTGGCCTCCTCCTGGGCCAGCATGATCACCTTGATGGCTTTTTCTGTAAAGCGTTCAAACATGATCCTCGGGCTCCCTACGCCTGCATCAAGGCGGACTTGATAGGCCTAATCCTAACACAGGATTCAGGCCAACTAAGGTAGGGTAAATACCCCAGACGAAAAATCATCTGGGATCGTGACGCGCCTGGAGAGATTTGAACTCCCGACACCGTGGTCCGTAGCCACGTGCTCTAGTCCACTGAGCTACAGGCGCAAGCTATCTACCTACAGGAAAAGCAAAACAGCCACGGTTGAAGACCTGTCTCTCCTCTTCAGAGATGGACGCCTATCAGTGTGGCTTAGGTATTCTAGCACAAGAGCGTTTTTGGGAAAGTCCAAGGGGGGTGTAGATATCCGCCAAGGTTCAACAATGCCCTGGCCAGGAGCGCAGAACTTCTCCCCCCACCTCGAGGCCGGCTTGGGAGCTGCTGGCCGTGAGCACCTGGATCCAGACTTGGCCGTTGCGCCGCCACAGGCGGGTTTGTAGATGCCCGGCCAAGGTGTCGCGGCAGTTGCGCCGCATCCCTTGCGGGCCAGGGGTGAAGACGGTTTGCCCAGGCTGCCGTGTATGACCTTCTACTTGGATGCACCAGTGGGATCCCTCACCGCGCACCTGCCAGGATCCCCAGGGATCCACTTGCCAGCTTAGCCGCGCTTGGCCGGGCCGCCATTCCAAAAAAGGCTGGGATCCCCACCCATGCAAGCTGATTAAGGCGACTTCTTCGGGGCGGGTGAGCACCTGTCGCTCGGCTCCGGCGCAGGTGAGGCTGAGGCCGGGATGGTCGGGAAAAGCGTTGCACTGGATCCAAAACCAGCGACGAGGGAAGCTCTGCCCCCAGTTTTTTTCGGCGTAGGCGGGAGCCTGCTCGAATGCGTAGCGCCTGCCCCGCCACTCCACCCAGCCGCTGGCCAGGCCGTGGCTCATCAGGATCTGCCAGCCCGGCTCAAAGATGGGCAGATAAGACCAGGCTCCCATGGTGGCCCGCGGCGGGATCCCATAGGCGCAGCAGGGTTGGATGCGATAGAGCCAGCGAACCGGCTCGGCCCGGGTGGGATCTGGCAGGATCCCTTGGTTGAGGTGGGCGCTGTATTGGTAGCCGCTGGCGGTGCGCTGGAAAAAGGTGAGGGGCTCCTGCAGCCCTCGCCAGCTCTCGCCTGGCCCGCCGGAGTGCCCCAAGGCCAGATGCCGCCAACTGGCCCAGAAGCGCTGCGGGTTGGGGAAGGTGCGCCACTGCAGCTCCTCGTCCGGCCCCAACACCTGCGCCATGCCTCCTCGCCTGGGATCGATGGCGTACATGAAGGCAAAGCTGAGGGGCGGATCCCCGGGCAAGGTGACACGGCTGTACCAACCTTCAAAAAACGGCTCGGCACAACCGTCCCAGTGATAGCCGGCATGGGGCAGGGATCCCCCATCCGTTGAGCCGTTTTGCTTAAAGCCCTCTGCCACCGGAGAGCAACTCCTTCGAGAATTACTAGAAGATAGAGAGAAACCTATAGATATCAAAAGAATAATTGTATTGTCTCTATGCCTGTCTGCTTTTAGGATATCAACCAAGCTGAGATTTAAGGATTTCTTTACGAGGGGAATCCGTCGGTCTAGCGGCTTGAACTGAAAAGGTTTTGCTTGGCGCTCACATATTCTGTCAAAGATGAGGTGATCATGACATCACGTCGCAGCTTTTTGTTGTCCGCGGGTGCAGCCACAGTGGGTGGGCTTGTGAGTGGCAGCCTAGCACGGGCCAGTACGGGCTACTGGGTTGCTCAAGCCAGCGGCCCGGAAACCCCCAACCTCAGGCTGGGTTTTATTCCGATTGTGGAATCTGCCCCTCTGATCATCGCCAAGGAGAAGGGCTTTTTCGCCAAGCACGGCATGACCGGCGTAGAGGTGTTGAAGCAGGCCAGTTGGCCGGCAGCCCGCGACAACGTGGTGATCGGCTCGGCGGGTGGGGGCATTGACGGCGGGCAGTGGCAGATGCCGATGCCCCATATGATCCACATCGGCGCCATCACCAACAACCAGCCGGTACGCATGGCGGTTCTGTGCCAGTTGATCACCCAAGGCAACGGGATTGCCATTGCCGGAATGCATGCGGGCAAGGGCTTGGGGCTGGATGTTTCCGGAGCCGCAGACTACATCAAAAATTTCAGCGCCAGCAACGGACGCAAATTCAAGGCCGCCCATACCTTCCCCAACGTCAATCAAGATTTTTGGATCCGCTACTGGCTGGCTGCTGGGGGGATAGATCCGGATCAAGACATCGACCTGTTGGCGGTACCCTCTGCCGAGACGGTGCAGGGGATGCGCAATGGCACCATGGATGCTTTTAGCACCGGGGATCCCTGGCCCTACCGGATTGTGGCCGATAAAATCGGCTTCATGGCGGCCCTCACCCAGCAGATTTGGCCTTTTCACCCTGAAGAATACTTGGCCATTCGCGCCGACTGGGTGGAGAAAAACCCCAAGGCCACGCAGGCCACTTTGATGGCGGTCATGGAAGCGCAGCAATGGTGCGACGATCCGGCCAACCGTGAAGAGCTGGTGCGCATCCTTTCGGGGCGTGCTTATCTAAATGTGCCGGTCGAGGTTCTCACGCCTCCTTTTCAGGGCAAGTACGAATTGGGAGACGGCAAGCCGGCTGTTCAAGATTTCAGCGCCGGGCCCCTGTACTGGGAAGATGGGCGGGGCAGCGTCTCCTATCCCTACAAGAGCCATGACCTGTGGTTCTTGACCGAATCGCTGCGTTGGGGCTTCCACGCTCGCTTCCTCAAGGATCTGGATACTGCCCGCCGTCTGGTGGATGAGGTCAACCGCGAAGATCTCTGGCGCGAGGCCGCCCAGGCTTTGGGGGTGAAGAACATTCCCAGCAACACTTCGCGAGGAACGGAGCGTTTCTTCGATGGGGTGGTGTTTGACCCTCAAGATCCCCAGGCCTACTTGAACAGCCTGAAAATCAAGAGGGCCTAGTCTCGGCTCAGGTCAACATAGACGTGCTTCTTGTGTAGTAGAGATCCAGACCATTGGCGGGATTCCATTGAGTTAAAAAAAGCTGGGCCGAGCTGCCCCCTCCCATCAAGTTAAACTGTTAGCCTTGCGCCTTTTGAAGGATTCTGATGAAGATTTCTGAACGCTATGGCGAGGATCGGCTATGTTAGCTCTACTTCACGTTCCGCGGGAATACTCCAGGGATCCCTGCTTCGAGAGACCGGCTCAGCCCCACTGGGACAAGCTCATCCTCTCGATAGCGATGGGGGCGCTGATTTTACTGATTGTTGTGAGAGTTTTGTCGAGCTTGCAGTCCTTGTGTTTGCCCGTCCAAGGAAGAGGCAAGTCTGATCCAAGCTCGTGCTCTGTTGCCAGCACTCTGTAGAACCCCTCGGTCGAAATGTTCTGGGGGCGCAGCAACGGAGAACTGTGTAAAACCCTATCCTCTCTAGGAGCCATGACGACGACACTTTCTTCTCCGACAAAGTCTTCGACGGCCAAGTTCGACTTTGCCAAGTATCGGGATCAGATCCTCCCTCCCGTGGTTGGCATTGCGGGATTTTTGTTGATCTGGCAACTTTTGTCCAGCGCCAACCTGATCCGGCTGCCGGGACCGTGGGATATTTGGATGGATGAGCGCAGCCGTTATCTAATCCTGCATCCTCTGTATCGCAACAGCGACCTCGACCAAGGGCTGCTGTGGCAAACCTTGGCCAGCCTGCAAAGGGTTGCCATCGGCTACTGCAGCGCTGCCTTAGTGGGCATTGCCCTGGGGATCTTGGTGGGCAGCAGCGTGTGGATCAACCGCGCTTTGGATCCCATCTTCCAGTTTTTGCGCATGGTGGCTCCCTTGGCCTGGGTGCCCATCTCCTTGGCGGCTTTGCAGCGCAATGAGCCGGCTGCCCTGTTTGTTATTTTCATCACCTCGATCTGGCCCATTTTGATCAACACAGCGGTGGGGGTGAGACAGATTCCGGAAGACTACATCAACGTTTCTAGAGTGTTGAGGCTTTCCAAGATAGACTTCTTTTTTAAGGTGCTGTTGCCCTCTGCTTTGCCCTACATGTTCACAGGTTTGCGAGTTGGCATCGGCCTCTCCTGGCTGGCGATTATTGCTGCAGAAATTGTCATGTCTGGCGTGCCAGGGATCGGCTTTTTTATCTGGGATGCCTACCAGCAGAATTATGTAACTGAGATCATCGTTGCTGTCATCTACATTGGGGCGGTGGGCTTGCTTTTGGATCGGCTGGTGGCTGCCCTGCAAAACAAAATAGCCAATCGCTAGCCCCGTTTGCAGATCTTTTCACTGCATGTCCATCCAATTGAGTTGGGATCCCTCTTCCATTGTCTTTGAGTGTTTGCTCCAATCCGCTCTTCAAAAAGAGTAGAATTGAGGTCTGGGATCCGAGTTGCCGAGCAAATTGAGAGTATCTACAGGTGGGGAGGTCTTCTGTGTCTGTACTGGTCAGTGTAGAGCAAGTGGAAAAAGCGTTTGGTCTGCCTGGGGGCCAAGAATATCTTGCTCTCCAAGGGATCGATCTCCAAATTCACCGCGGGGAGTTTGTCTCCTTAATCGGCCACTCCGGCTGCGGCAAGTCCACCCTGTTGAACATGGTGGCGGGGTTGTCTTTACCTACCGGAGGGATCGTGGCTTTGGATGGACACACCATCACCGTTCCCGGCCCCGATCGCATGGTGGTGTTTCAGAATTACTCCCTTTTGCCCTGGCTAACGGTTCGGCAAAACATTGCCCTGGCCGTAGACGCTGTGCTGAAAAACTACTCCCCAGCAGAGCGTCAGCAGATTGTCGAAGAACATATCGATCTGGTTGGTTTGCGGCAGGCGGCGGATAAGTTCCCAGCGCAACTCTCAGGGGGCATGAAGCAGCGGGTAGCCATCGCTCGCGCTTTGGCGGTAAGGCCCAAGGTGTTGTTGTTGGACGAGCCCTTTGGCGCTTTGGATGCCCTTACACGGGGGAATCTGCAGGAGCAGTTGATGCGCATCTGCGAAGAACATCACGTGACTACCCTTATGGTTACCCACGATGTGGATGAAGCCGTCCTGCTCTCGGATCGGGTGGTGATGCTGACCAACGGGCCGGGATCCCGAATTGGCAATATTTTAACCATCGATATTCCCCGCCCCCGCCGCCGGTTGGAGGTCGTCAATCACCCCAGCTACTACAGCTATCGCAGCGAGATTATCTACTTTTTGAACCAGCAAAAACGGATCAAGCAGTGGCGGGCCCGCCGCAGCACCGTGGTGGCCAGGCACGGTTTGGAAAAGATCAACTTGGAGATTGGCTTTGTGCCCCTGACCGCCTGCGCCCCGCTGGCGGTGGCCAAAGAAAAGGGGTTTTTTGCCAAACACGGCCTGGAAGAAGTCAATCTGGTGCGGGAGACCAGTTGGCGAGGGATCCAAGACGGCATCCAGGGAGGTTACTTGGATGCGGCCCAAATGCCCGCCGGCATGCCGGTGTGGATGTCTCTGGGCGGCGGGGACAATCCGCCTCAGCCGGTGGTGACTGCCCTTACCTTGACCCGCAACGGCAATGCCATTACCCTGCACAGGCGCTTCTACGAGCAAGGGATCCACACGCTGAGCCAGTTGAGGGCTTACATCTTAGATAGCCCCAGCCGTCGGCTGACCTTTGGGGTGGTGCATCCCAGCTCCATGCACAACTTGCTGCTGCGCTATTGGCTGGCAGCCGGCGGGATCCATCCGGATCACGATGTTGTGCTGAAAACCCTGCCCCCGGCCCAGATGGTGGCCAACCTAACAGCCGGCAACATCGACGGCTACTGTGTAGGAGAGCCTTGGAACTTGCGGGCCGCTCTGGAGGGCAGCGGTTTTGTGGTGGCTACCGATCTGGAAATCTGGCCCGGCCACCCCGGCAAAGTGTTGGGGGTGCGCGAAGAGTGGGCCAGGGCCTATCCCAACACCCACATTGCCCTGGTGAAAGCGTTGCTGGAAGCCTGTCGCTACTGTGAAGATCCGGCCCACCACGACGAGATTCGCGAGCTGCTCAGCCGCCGCGCCTACCTGAGCACTGATCCTTCCTACATTCACCTGGGGGATCCCCAGCGCCTGCTCTGTGACCTAGACATGCCAATGCGGGAATATGCCCACCACCGCTTCTTTCTGGGCGCCGGCAACCGTCCCAGCCGCACCGAGCATCTGTGGATGATGACGCAAATGGCCCGCTGGGGGGATCTGCCCTTCCCGCGCAATTGGGTAGAGATCGTGGAGCGGGTGTGTCAGGTGGGAGTCTTCAGTACGGCGGCCCGCGAGCTGGGGCTGGATGTGTCTTACCAACGCCAGCCCATTCAATTGTTCGACGGGATCCCTTTTAATGGCGAGGATCCCTTGGCTTACCTCAACAGTCTGGCCATTAAGCACGACATCTACGTGGCTGAGGTTGCTTGGGATCGTCGTCCCGTGTTGCTCTAGAGATCTCCTTGGTAAAAGCACGTTCCCAGTTGTGAGAAAACGATGAATTGGAGCACCCCACGATGACTGCTCTCTTGACAACCTCTACCGCAGTAGCCACAGCCGCAGAGCCCTACTTAACCCTTGAGAATGTCAGCAAGACTTACCCAACTCCTAGGGGGGAGTATCCCGTATTGCGCGATATCAACCTCAGCGTCTGTGAAGGAGAATTTGTTTGCATCGTTGGGCATTCTGGCTGTGGCAAAACCACCCTGCTGAATATGGTTTCTGGCTTTACCCAGCCCACCGGCGGCTCGGTAAAGCTCAAAGGCCAGCCAATTACAGCTCCTGGGCCAGATCGCATGGTGGTGTTTCAGAATTACTCTCTTTTGCCCTGGCTCACAGTTTATGAAAATGTTTACTTGGCTGTTCAGGCGGTGTTTCCCCAAAAGAGCCAGTCAGAAAAGCATCAAATTGTAGAAGAACACCTGAATTTGGTGGGGCTGGGGGAAGCAGCCCAGAAATATCCTCCGCAAATTTCCGGAGGGATGAAACAGCGGGTGGCCATTGCCCGTGCCTTGGCAATTCGCCCAGCAGTGCTGATTTTGGATGAACCCTTTGGGGCTTTGGATGCCATCACCAAAGAAGAACTTCAGGAGGAGCTGCTGCGCATTTGGGAGGAACATCGCTGCACAGTTTTGATGATCACCCATGACATTGACGAGGCACTGTTTTTGGCCGACCGTTTGGTCTTGATGACCAGTGGCCCTGCGGCTACCATCGGGCAAATCATCTCTATTCCCTTCCCGCGTCCTCGCGACCGTGAGCGAATGCTTGAGGATCCCCAGTACTATCGCCTGCGCAACTCCGTCCTCAGCTACCTCTACGGGCACGAGGCCAACCCTGAGGCAGCCCACCAGTGAGTTAAGTCCAACTTTTTGGGACTTTCTATGCGAGGGTGACTACGCCCGCAGATGGGGGCACTTCGGCTAAGAGGGTAGGGTACGCCTGCGGTGAGTCAGTCGTCCGAGGGTTCTATCTTGGGATCCAAGCTCTTGGCGGTAAGGCGCAAGGCTTCCGCCTGATCCATCACTCGCGGCGCTTGCACTGCCGTCTCAACCCCCTGGCGATAGCTTTCCCAGAGGGGCATTTCCGGGTAGGTTTGCTGCAATTCCTTGATCTCATCTAGCAGAGCGCCCAGCCAGCCAGCCGTGCCCCAGGTGAGCAAAAACTGCAAGGGATTCCAGAGGTTGAGTTGCCGCCCCAATTCGTTGAGGCTTTCGTTGCGAAGGGGCGGGTCGAAGATGTCGGCCACCGTCATCAACTGGCGCCCCAGCAGTGGCCTGAGGGTTGTCTCAGCAGCCTCTACGACAGCGGGAAGGGCAGCTTGGATGCGCTCAGGACTGGGAATGTGCCGGGCCTGGGGCAAAGCTTGGAGCAGCAATTCCAGTCGTCGTTCGGCTTCTGCTGACTCCAAAGCCGCTTCTAGGGTGGTGCCCACGCTGAGAAACACTTCTCCCGTCAACAGCCGCACTGCATCGATAACCAAGTGGTACAGCGGGGGGATCACCAGCTTGATCCACTC
Source organism: Synechococcus sp. H60.1 (assembly GCF_047462335.1). NCBI lineage: Bacteria > Bacillati > Cyanobacteriota > Cyanophyceae > Synechococcales > Synechococcaceae > Synechococcus > Synechococcus sp. H60.1. Next base: position 10,116 of record NZ_JANSJA010000019.1, on the reverse strand, counting down.
GCTCTGGAAAAACTCCCGCAGCCGCCGCGCCAGATACTCCCCCACCTGCGTGGTTTGGATCCCCACTTGGGTGAGGGAGAGGTACCAGTCGGGCGGGGATCCCTTGGGATCCAGCCACTGGCGCAGGGTTTGCCATTCCTCTTCGGTGAGGGCAGTTCGCCCCTGTTTTAAGATGCTGCGCCGCAGCTTGCCCTCGGCATTCAAGAGCTTGCGCAACTCTGGTGTACCCAGCAAGGAGAGGGCGCCTGCGGATCCCACGCTGCCGATCTCGATGGCAATGAGGGCGGCCAAGAGGGCGGCTGAAGCTTTCACTTGGATCTCGCCGCTTTTGTCCATGACCAAAGGTAGGCGGCTGTTGCCATAGGCCCGCAGGCTCATTGCCACCAGGGCGGAGCGCTGCTCAGCAGTCAACCCCTCCGCCCAGGAAGGGATGCCGTTGGTTTCTGCCCTGGGATGGGTCTGCTCCTGCAGGCCCTGATAGAGCAGGCTGGCCACCCAGGCTCGGTCGGCAGCCCGTTCCAGAGAGCCGATGACCACCTCCCATTGGCTGGGGTTGAGCAGAGGCAAAAGCGCTTGCAGTTCTCGCTGGAGGGGCTCTGGAGAGGTTGTGGCTCTGGCTTTGTCCAGAGTTGCCTGTAGCCGATCCCTTGCCTCGCGGCACAAGCCCCCCCACTCCAGTTGCAAACGAGCTAGGGTCTGCTGCACCGTTTCTTCAGAGCGTCGGGGCAGCTCCTGCCAGCCTGCTTCCAGTTGCCGCCACAGCTCCTCCCAGTTCAGATCCCCAGCTCTGGCCCACGAAGGTGGAGAGTTCGCCGGCGCAGCGGATGGGGCAGCGCTGGGATTGGGGGAGAAGACGGGATCCGAAAACTCAGGCATGGGCACCTCAGGGGAATTACCGGCATTATAGCTAGGGGTAAAAGGCAAGCCGCGGCAGGCCCAAGGTTTCCGGCCACCCCATCATCAGGTTGAGGCATTGCACCGCTTGCCCGGCTTGCCCTTTCATGAGGTTGTCGATGACCGACAGAACAATCACCCGGTTGGTGCGAGTATCCACCTCCACCCCAATCATGCAGGTGTTGGTGCCAGCCACCCACTTGGTTTGCGGGTAAACGCCGCGGGGCAGCACCTTGACCCAGGGGGATTGGCGGTAGAAGGCGTTGTAAATGGTGATGAGATCCTCGCCCACGAGACCAGGATCCCGCAGGTTGGCGTACAAGGTCACGTGGATGCCCCGCACCATTGGCACCAGGTGGGGCGTAAATTGCACCGTGATGGGGGTGTGGGTGAGGTCGGAGCAGGCCTGCTCGATCTCGGGCGTGTGCCGGTGTTGGGCCACGCCATAGGCACCCAGCGAGCTGTCCACCTCGGCAAATAGGGATCCCAGCTTGGGGGTGCGGCCTGCGCCGGAGACGCCGGACTTGGCATCGAAAATCAGGCTGTCCAGCTCCACCAACCCCTGCCGCAACAGAGGGGCAACCGCCAGGAGGGAGGCCGTGGGGTAGCAGCCGGGGCAGGCTACCAGTTGGGCTTGGGCAATAGCCTCCCGGTAGAGTTCTGGCAGCCCGTAAACCGCCTGCTCGTTGGCCTGGCGATAGGCAGGGCTGGGCCAATTGGGATCCGTCTGCCCCAGGCGATACCAGGATTGGTAGGTGGCCAGGTTGCGAAAGCGGTAGTCCGCCGAGAGATCTAGGACTTTGCACCCCTTGGCCAGCAAAGGCGGCGCTAGGTCTGCGGCCAGTCCGTTGGGCAGAGATAAAAAGACAACGTCGCTGCTAGCGGCGATGGCCTCCACATCCACTGGCTGAATGGTCAAGTCCACCGCCTGGGCTAGATGGGGGTAGAGATCCCCGTAGCGTTTGCCGGCGCTGTCTTGACCGGCCAGGTAGGTAATCTGCACGCCGGGGTGTTCGCTGAGCAGCCGCACCAACTGCACCCCTCCATACCCGGAGGCCCCGACAATGGCGACGCAGACGGGATCGGTGGGAGGAAGAGAACGAGGCGCCGTAGTGGCCATGGGGGCTGCCTGAACAAAATTGACGGCTTGCCTTATTATTTATCGCATTTGTTGATCCCATTTGCCGCCGCATTGGTTGAACCCGCCTGCTCTATGGGGGTCAGTGTTGCCTAGCCACAGAGCGGGATTTGTTATGCTGGGCTCACGCGAGCCGCCCGGGCCTCGGCAGCCGCCTTGGCTGTTGAAGTCTTGCCCAGGGGTGTATTCTATTCACTCGGGAAGGTTGTATGTACTACGAGCAACTGATCAACATGATCTTACGGGCCCACGGCCAAAGCAGTCGCCACGGCCTAGATCAGGAAACTTTAACCCTCTACTCCGAAGGCCCCTACACCCTCTACAAGCTCACCTCCCATTTCGACCGCCGCTCCATTTTCGTTTTGGCCCAAAACCAGCGGGATGTGTTTATCTCCGGAGATGCGTTTCACAGCAAGTTGATCCCGGGAGAATGGCAGGAGTGGCTGCAGCAGAAGGCTTTGGCTGTTGCTGCTGAGACACCCCAGGCCAGCTAGCCAGCAAGGGCCAAAACGCCGGGCTGAACCTGCCGGGGCACCACCAAGAGCTGGTCTAAGGCGGCACAATAGGCCAGATCGCTGTCGTTTTCGGGACTAATTGCCAATAGCCGCTGCCCATGGCTGGAGCGCCGCAACAGGCCCAACAGGTCGTCCTGCCAGGTTTGGTAGAGGGCCAGGGCGGCTACTGCCTCATCGTTGCCCAACTGCTCCCACGAGCAGCCCAGGCGATGCAAAATCGCCCCGGCACAGGCGGTGTCTTCCAAAGCAAAAGCCCCTTCCCAGCCGGATCCCACCAGCCACACCTCGGCAAAAGCTCCTCGCCTGAGAAACTCCACCACCGCTCCCACGTTCACCAGGGCCGCTGTGATCACCACCGGGATCCCTTCCAAGCGCTGAAGGGTGCGGGTGCCGTTGGTGGTGCTCATGAAGATGCGCTTGTCCCGCACACGCTCGGGGGTGTATTCGCGGGGGGAGTTGCCCAGATCGAACCCTGCCACTGCTTTGCCCCCCCGTTCCCCGGCCAAAAGCCGCTTGCCAGCCGGCCAGTTCTGGCTTGCTTCCTGAAGCTGTTGCAAGTGGGCAAACACCTGTACTGCTTCTGCGCCTGCAGCCAGGGCTGTGGCGATGGTGGTGGTGGCCCGCAGGACATCGATGGCTACTGCGCAAGCTGGGATCCCTGACGGCGGGACTTGCTCAGGGGTATGGAAGTGGAAAAATCGCATGAGAGAGGGAGCAAAAAAGGTTTAACTAGAGCTCCACCGAGAGCTTATTAGAACTCACGCCGGGCAAACACCAGCACTGTTAAAATGAGCAGCAAGACGGTGTAGATCAGGCCGTAGAGCGCATCACCGAGGAGCTGGGTGGGCGGGGGAATTTGGCCGTAGACGGTAGCATCTCTTAGATTGAAGCGCTCCAGATCCGGCAAGACCAAGTAGATGACCTCGAACACCTTGCCAAAACCTGCATCTTCCACCAGCTTGCTTAACTGCAGCAGGGCGCGGCTGGCGTGGCCCATGATGAAGAGGGCAATTGTGTAGAGGGTGGCCAAAATCGGAGAGGTAAAAACTCCAAACAGCAGCGCTGCCGCCACAATCAGCACCAGCTCCAGAAAGGTGAAGACGGTTGCCCAGAGAACAGCCCAGGGGGAAATAGGGGCCTGCACCACCAGCAGGCTCAGCAAAAAGACGGCCGTCATCATTACTAGCAGCACCGACAGCAAAGCCGACAGGCCCAGATGCTTGCCGACGATGAACTCCGCCCGGCTCATGGGCTTGGCAATCAGTACGTAGACCGTGCGCCTCTCGATCTCTTTATTCACCAGCCCGGTGCCGACGAAAATGGCCACCACCAGTGACAGGAAGTGGATGGCGGCCAGACCCAGATCGGCGATGATCTTGTTGTGAGCCTGGTTAGCTACCTGGGGGATCAAAACGATGGCTCCCAGCATGACCACCGCAAACACCATCACCAGATAGAGAATCCGATCCCGAATCGTTTCTCGGAAAACATTTCGGGCAATGGCCACAAGGCGCGCCGCATCCATAGACCTCGTCCAAAGGAAGTGACGACTCGGCTGTAAACTTGGAGCAGATCCAGCCTTTATTCTATGCAGTTCCAGGCCCAGATCCAGATCCACCTGCGCCCCTCTGTGCTCGACCCTGCCGGGGCGGCTCTCCAGGCTAGCTTGCACCAGTTGGGGCACACCCAGGTGCAGGGGGTGCGCATTGGCAAACACATCCAACTGCGGCTAGAGGCCCCCGACACCGAAACCGCTCAACGCCAAGTCAGCGAGCTGTGCGAGCAACTGCTGGCCAATCCGGTAATTGAGACCTATCAAATCCAAGTGGAGCCTGTAGAAGGTTGATTCGAGGGATCCAGCCTCCCACGAGTTGCCCTAACCCTCGCCACCTTTTTGTTGACAGCAAGGGATCCCCATGACCAAGGTAAGGTTTGGCATTGTCGTTTTCCCCGGCTCCAATTGTGACCGCGACGTGGCCTGGGTAACCCGAAGCCTCTTAGGCTGTCCGACGCGGCTGATCTGGCACCGGGAAACCGATTTGTCAGGGCTGGATGTGGTGGTGCTGCCGGGCGGCTTCAGCTACGGGGATTATCTGCGAGCCGGGGCGCTGGCCCGTTTTGCGCCGGTAATGGGATCCCTGGCCGAGCACGTAGCCCGCGGGGGCTATGTCTTGGGCATTTGCAACGGCTTTCAGATCCTGACAGAGGCAGGGCTGCTGCCGGGGGCGCTGCTGCGCAACGCCAACTTGCACTTTATCTGCGACCGGGTAGGGATCCGCGTGGAGCGGCAAGATCTGCCCTGGACAAGGGCTTACCCTCGCGGAGCCACTCTGACCCTGCCCATTGCCCATGGAGAAGGCCGCTACGTCTGCGATGGCGATACCCTCAAGCAGCTCCAGGATCGGGGGCAGATCGTCTTTCGCTATGCCCCGGTCGCCCCCAATGGCTCGGTGGATAACATCGCCGGCATTTGCGATCCCAGCGGTCGCATCCTTGGCTTGATGCCTCACCCGGAGCGGGCAGCAGATCCCGATTTGCCAGGGCAGGACGGGATCCCTTTTTGGCAGTCCATCGTAACCAGTCTTGCCAGTTGACTAAGACTGCTGGGCCTGAGCCAACACCTGGCGCACTTGGTTGACCATCTCCTCATGATCCACCACTGGCTTAGCAATATAGCCATCGGCCCCACTCTGGGCCAGGAAGGCCTCGCGGTCGCCGCGCATGGCGTGGGCCGTTACCAAGAGGATGGGGATGGAGCTTGTTCGCGGATCCCCCTTCAACAGTTGGGCAATGCGGATCCCGTCCACTGCCTCGCCACGAAAGGTGCTTTGAGAGAGGGAGACATCCAGCAAAATCACGTCCACCTCGCGCGCCTGCGCCAGCCGTAGGATTTCCTCCACATCCTGGCTGTGAAAGACCTCAAACCCGCCTCGCCGCCGCAACACTTTGTCGAAAACGCGGGCGTTAATTGGATCGTCTTCCACCAGCAGCACTGTTGCCATCGCTAACCTAAAGTTGACTTAGTTGCGAACTCAAGCCCCGGCAATCCCCATAGTTCTGGAAACCGTCGCGAAGCAATTCTAGCGATCCTATTTGAGCAGTGGGACAAGGGCTCCCCCTCTAAGATACTGATAGCAATCTCAATAAAGCAGCACCAGCAGCTACCCCCTCTGCCAGCAGGAGAGGACAGCTACTGTTTTGAAAACAGCTTTGCTGGGTTGCCTGGGGGATACTCTACCAGCCTGGAACCGAGCGCTATCTGAAAACAAAACAAGGCCGGGGATTTTTCCGGCCTTGTCCGCGGTACAACTGCCGTCTCTTCGGGCCGCCTCGACCCGCTAACGCCCTCGGCAAGCCGACAGCAGCAGCCCCTAGCTCAGGTTACTTCTTCTGAATCCTAGGAGTTTCGCGAAAGGCAACGGCAAAAAACAGAAGGCCCAACGTCAAAAACAGAATAAAGGTGTAGGTGATGGCTTCCATACCAACCTCCAAATCAAAATTCTAAGGGGGCTTGACTCCAGATTAGCTCGGAACCGTCAGCACCCCCTCTCCCAAGAGAAACAGAGTGCCGACGGTCATCCCGCGAGAAAGCCTTACGCTTCTTGCACCTTGCGAGTGGTGGGATCCCCCACTTTCTGGAAGACGCCGAATTCCACCATTTCCTCGCTCATGTTCGGGTCAATACCGGCGAACACATCTCGGAAGAGAGTACGGGCGCCGTGCCAAATGTGGCCGAAGAAGAACAGCAGGGCAAAGACCGCATGGGCGAAGGTAAACCAACCGCGGGGGCTGGTGTGGAAGGTGCCGTCGGCTTTGGGCGTTTCTCGGTCGAACTCGAAGAGCTGACCCAACTGGGCCATACGGGCGTACTTCTTAACCGTTGGCGGGTCAGTGAACACCTGACCGTCCAGCTTGCCGCCGTAGAACTCCACCGTCACGCCCACCTGCTCAAAGCTGTAGCGCGACTCGGCGCGGCGGAAGGGAATGTCTGCCCGCACCACACCATCGGCATCCCGCAGGATGACGGGGAACGTCTCGAAGAAGTTGGGCATGCGTTGCACCGTCAGCTCCCGACCTTCACGATCCCGGAAGACGGGGTAGCCTAGCCACTCGATGGCAATGCCGTCTCCCTTGTTCATGGGACCGGCCCGGAAGAGACCACCCTTGGCCGGGCTGTTACCCACGTAATCGTAGAAGAGCAGGGACTTGGGCAGAGAATTGTAGGCCTCGCTGCGGGTCATCCCAGCTTCCATAGCGGCATTGACGCGCCGGTTAATTTCCTGGTTGAAATAGCCGGAGTCCCACTGGTAGCGGGTGGGGCCAAACAGCTCCACAGGAGTCGTGGCACTGCCGTACCACATCGTGCCGGCCACCACAAAGCCGGCAAAAAACACAGCCGCAATCGAGCTGGACAGCACCGTCTCGATGTTCCCCATGCGCAAGGCCTTGTAGAGGCGCTGGGGCGGACGTACCGTGATGTGGAACAAGCCGGCAATAATGCCCACGATGCCTGCGGCAATGTGGTGGGCCACCACCCCGCCGGCATTGTAGGGGTTAAACCCGGCTGGCCCCCATTCGGGTGCTACTGGCTGGACGTGCCCTGTCGTCGCATAGGGATCGCTTACCCACATCCCTGGGCCAAACACCCCCGTCAGGTGAAAAGCCCCAAAGCCGAAACAAAGGATCCCGGCCAAGAGCAGGTGGATCCCAAAAATTTTCGGCAAGTCCAAAGCTGGCTCGCCGGTACGGGGATCCCGGAATAGCTCCAGATCCCAGTACACCCAGTGCCAGCAGGCGGCCAAAAAGAGCAACCCAGACAAAACAATGTGAGCAGTGGCTACCCCCTCAAACGTCCAGAAGCCGGGATTGGCCACGCTCTCGCCGTAGATATTCCAGCCGCCCCAGGAGTTGACCACCCCCAGACGCACCATGAATGGCATGACGAACATGCCCTGACGCCACATCGGATTCAGGACAGGATCCGATGGATCAAAAATGGCCGTTTCATACAGCGCCATCGATCCGGCCCAACCTGCCACCAGGGCGGTGTGCATCAGGTGTACCGCGATCAGGCGGCCTGGGTCATTCAATACAACGGTGTGGACCCGGTACCACGGTAGTCCCATAAAACTCGATCCTCCACGTTCTCCAACACTTGCGCGATATCCAGTCAAAAACCTGAAGCCGACATCTTCACCTGGGATCCTGACCTAAGGAGTCTCTTCAGTGTCGAGGGGTGCCGCACCCACCTAACCCAAGAGCGCACCCAGTGAGGATATCGCTCTCAGAATTTTCATCACAGGCATCAGACAGTATAACGAAACGCAACTGACCTGAGCGGCTTCAGGCGGGATGCCCTCTTATTTGCCATCATCTTCCCAGATCTCTCGCCAAAGATTAAAAATATGACTTAAACTGTAACAATACTTAGCAAACTCTGGAGCTTCCCTGGCTCAGTCTAAAAGGTGTCGTGGTTTGGGCGAGGATATGGCAACGATTCGCTTTGTCAACGAAAATAGGGAGATTGTCGTCGCGGAAGGCGCTAACCTGCGCTTGAAGGCGCTGGAGAACCAGATTAACCTCTACAAGATGATGGCCAAGCTGCTCAACTGCGGCGGCAACGGCCAGTGTGGCACCTGTGTGGTGGAGATCGTCGAGGGAGCCGAGAACCTCTCTCCTCGCACCGAGGCAGAAAATCGCAAGCTCAAGCGCAAACCCGATACCTATCGTCTCGCCTGCCAGACCAGGGTATTGGGGGATGTCTCGGTAAGGACTAAGCCTTAAGCCTAGCTTTCCCTTTGGGCAAGGCGGACTTGAGGATGGTATGCTAGCTGCCAGTTGGGTTTGCGGCGTGTGCAGCTATGGAGACAAACTACCTAGGCCTCCTGGCCACCATTCTGGTTATCCTGGTGCCCTCAATCTTCCTGGTGATCTTGTACGTGCAGACTTCCAGTAAGTCGGAAAGCTGACCTAGGCCCACGAAGGCAAGTCTTACCTCCTGCTGAGGAACCAAGGCTCACACAGCGGGGCAGCTTGGTAGCCCCGTACTAAAGTACGGGGCAGAAAAGCCCGTTCGCGTTAGCGGGACGGAGTCCTTGAGCGACTTGAGTCGCTCGCCAATGCCCCAATTCTAAGCAAAAACCCACCCCGGTGAAGGATCCGGACAGTGCTGTCAGTCAACAAGTAAGCGGAACCTTGAGACTGGGTTTCAAGGAACTGTCTAGGGGCGTCTTAACAGTGCTTTTGCGAGTCTGTCTGTCGACTGTGTAAGAATCCCCCGACTAAAGTCGGGGGAGTGTCAATCGACGATGACATGCAAAGCTCAGCAGGGATCCCCAGAGGAAAAGGGGATCCCTCTACTTTTTGCGCCAAGCTGTAACTTGGCCGAGGCGCCCTGCACGCGGAGCCCTCTGGCAACGGTTCCTGCCTGGGTTGCCTGAGAGAAGGTTTCTGCTTTCCCAGATAGACTGGAGTCTATAGCCTTCATCGGAAAATTCGATTTTTGTCTATCCTGGTTTGCCGCTAGGATGCCTTTGAAGATTTTTTACAGGATCTCAGCTAGCGATGGGGTCAGGCAGGCTCCCTGGCCCTAAGGAGGAGTATGAGTTTGGACGGGCTGGTCAGAACCGCGTGGTTAATTCCCCTCTATGCGCTAGTGGCATGGCTGGGGGCGTTGATTTGGTCCCCTGGGATTACCCGGCGCACCGGCCCCCGACCAGCGGGCTATCTCAATGCGCTGCTGACCTTGGTGGCGTTTTTGCACAGTGTGGGGGCGCTGGTGGCAATTTGGGATCAGCCGGCGCAAGTGATTCGGCTGCCCTGGCTGCAGGTGGGGGATCTGGTATTGGAGCTGCCGCTGCAGGCCTCATCGCTAACGCTGGGGGCCTGCGCCGTGGTGACAGCGCTAAACCTGGTGGCCCAGATCTATGGGTTTGGCTACATGGAAATGGACTGGGGCTGGGCGCGGTTTTTCTCCTTGCTGGGCCTATTTGAGGGGGGGATGTGCGCTCTGGCCTTGTGCGACTCCCTGTTTTTTAGCTACGTCATCCTCGAAATCCTGACCTTGGGCACCTACCTGTTGGTGGGCTTTTGGTTTAACCAATCGCTGGTGGTAACAGGGGCGCGGGATGCTTTTCTGACCAAGCGCATTGGCGACCTGTTGCTCTTGATGGGGGTCATCGCCATCTACCCTCTGACGGGATCCTGGGAGTTTGAGGACTTGACGGCTTGGGCAAAGTCGGTGCAGGCAGGAGCTATCTCTGTAGATCCGACCTTGATCACTTTGGCAGGGCTGGGGTTGTTGGCCGGCCCAGTGGGCAAGTGTGCCCAGTTCCCGCTGCACCTGTGGCTGGATGAGGCGATGGAGGGGCCGATCCCGGCCTCGATCTTGCGCAACTCGGTGGTGGTGGGCACGGGAGCTTGGGTGTTGATTCGGCTGCAGCCGCTCTATGCTCTTTCTCCAACGGTGTTGCGAGTGATGCTGGTGATCGGGGGGCTGACAGCGGTGGGGGGAGCCTTCGTGGCTCTGGCCCAAATCGATGCCAAGCGGGCCTTGTCCTATCTGGTGAG
>NZ_JANSJA010000018.1:0-21457 GCF_047462335.1 Synechococcus sp. H60.1 | reverse complement strand
GGGTAGTACACCAGGCCCCCTTGGTTGGTGGAGCGGGGTTCGAGGCGCTCGACATGGGCCCAGCGGATCTGCCACTCCTGGCGCAGCCAAGGCGGGGTAGGTGGCTTGCCTGCCCACCTCGTCCACCTGAACCTGCTGGCTCAGGGATCCCAGCAGCAGCGCCGCCCTTAAGTCCAGATCCTGGAGAGCTGGCCCTGGAGCTAAGCTAGTAGAGCCTCCGGAGAACCGGAGAGAAGGGTTTGTTGGCCACTTGTCGATTGAGTCTTGGGTGATTGATATGGAGATATGAAGGCTCAGCTTCCGGTTACGGTTTTGACAGGCTTTTTGGGCAGTGGTAAAACCACGCTGCTCAAGCGCATCTTGCAGGAGGAGCACGGGCGGCGCATCGGGGTTATCCTCAACGAGTTTGGCGAGATCTCCATCGATGGCGAACTGGTCAACATGCCCGAAGGAGGGCTGATGCAGCTCAGCAACGGCTGTCTCTGTTGCACAGTGCGGGAGGATCTCGAACGGGCGGCTCGCGAGCTGCTCCAGCATGCCCAGGCGTTGGACTACCTGGTGGTGGAGACCAGCGGCGTGGCGGATCCCAGGCAGGTGGCCGAGCTGTTTGTACAGAGAACCTTCCACGAGGAGCTGCGTCTGGATGGGGTGGTGACCCTGGTGGATGGGGCCGAGTACTGGCGCAACTTCCGGCGCTCCCAAACCACCGCCCACCAGATCAGCAGCGCCGACATCTTGCTCCTGAACAAGGTAGATTTGATCACCCCAGCCGAACAAGAGCAGATCCTATTAGATTTGCGTCGCTACAACCCCGACGCTCCCTGTCTGCCCACCACCCACGCCCAGGTGCCCTTGGCCCGCATTTTGGATGTGCACGCCTTTCGCCCAGAACTGTGGGATCCCAAGCTCTCTGCTGCCGAGGCTGAAGGTCACGCCCACCCCAGCCACCATCTGGAAGAAGACGGGATCCAATCCCTGAGCTTTCAACTGCAGCAACCGCTGGATCTGGCGGCCTTCCGCGATTGGCTGCAAGACCTGCCGGAGACGATTTTTCGCGCCAAGGGGGTGCTGTGGGCTGCAAACGAGCCGCAGCGGGTTATCTTTCATCAGGTGGGCCGACGACAAACCCTCTTCTTGGAGCGGGAGTGGGATCCCAGTGAGCCGCATTGGTCAAAAATTGTCTTCATCGGTAAGGAACTAGAGCAAGAAGCGCTGGCCGCCGGCCTCAGCCGGCTGTGTCGGGCAACTGCCGCCTGCCCATGAGTCCAAGTTTTGGGATGGGATAACCGCGATGGCCCGCAGCAAACTTTCAGAACAAGAACAACAGCAAATTGTTAGCTCCTACCGCGGCTCGGCGGCCACTGCTGCCGAATTGGCCGAGCAATTCCGGGTGAGCGTTACCACCATCACCCGTGTCCTCAAGGAAAACCTCGCTGCCGACGAGTACCAGCGGCTGATCCAGCTCAAACGCTCAGCAGCTCGCCGCAAAGACACGGGCGAGGAACCCGCCCTTCCCCTGGACGGTATGGAGGGGCAACAGGTCTTGCCCCCGCAGAGAGCTGCCGACGCCTCCGATCTCAGCGATGTAAGCGAAGGGGAGAGGATCCCTGGCGACAGGACGGCCACGGTGACAGAACTGGCCTCCGAAGAATTGCCGGCCCAGCTCGTAGCCGAGCTTCAAGAAGACCTAGAAGACGACGAGGACAACGAGCTAGAAGACGAAGAAGACGATGACGATGAAGAAGAGGATGACGACGATTTTTTAGACGACGCGGCAGCGGTGCCCTCAGAAGATCCGCTGGCGGATCCCGTCCATCACATCCAAGTACTCCCCCTGGAGGAGCTCGACCTGCCCGAGACCTGTTATGTTGTGGTGGATCGCTACCAAGAATTGACCACCCGCCCCCTCAAGGAATTTCTGGGACTGGGATCCCTGCCCATGGAAGGGATCGAAAACGCCAATACGCTGCCGATTTTCGACAACCACAAGGTGGCTCGGCGCTTTTCCGAGATGAGCCGTCGCGGCAGCAACACCTATCCGCCCTACCGGGTCATCCAATTTCCCGGATACATTTTGGAGATCGTACGCCCACAATTGCAAAAGAAAGGCATTACTCATCTGCTAATGGATGGACAAATTTACAGCCTGTGAGGTGTAGCCGCTGAATCCAACTACAGCTTGCTCCTTCGTCAGGAGATCCAGCACACAGACGGAAACTCCACCTGGACAAGGGTTTTGGCTTATGTGACGATATGAGACCTGACCAAGCAGGCTGTAACTGCCCAGTTGCCGAAATTAACAGTCTTAACCAGAGCACTCAACCAAAGATCCTCAAAAGATCAAGGGATAGGCCTATGTCGGAGTTTCAACTGGTTTCTCCCTATCAGCCCACGGGGGATCAGCCCAAAGCAATTGCTGCTTTGGTAGAGTCGATTGCGGCAGGGCATCGCTTTCAAACCCTGCTGGGGGCAACTGGGACCGGCAAAACGTTTACCATTGCCCATACCATCCAGCAAGTCGGCAGGCCCACCTTGGTGATGGCCCCCAACAAAACCTTGGCCGCCCAACTGTGCAACGAGCTGCGAGAGCTTTTTCCCTACAATGCCGTCGAATATTTCATCAGCTATTACGACTATTACCAACCGGAAGCCTATGTGCCCAGCACCGATACTTATATCGCCAAGTCTTCTTCTATTAACGATGAAATCGACATGTTGCGGCACTCGGCCACCCGCTCCCTCTTTGAACGGCGGGATGTTATTGTCGTGGCCTCGGTAAGCTGTATCTACGGCCTGGGCATGCCGGAGGAATACCTGAAGGCTTCCATTCCCTTTCAAGTCGGCCAGCAGATTAACCAGCGGGAGGTCTTGCGGGATCTGGCCAACATCCAGTACGAACGCAACGACCTGGAGCTGGGGCGGGGGCGGTTTCGCGTCAAAGGCGATGTGCTGGAAATTGTGCCGGCCTACGAAGACCGAGTCATTCGCATCGAGTTTTTTGGGGACGAGATTGAGGCCATTCGCCTCATTGATCCAGTGACGGGCGAGATCCTAAACAGTGTCAGCGCCCTCAGGGTTTATCCGGCCCGCCACTTCGTAACGCCAGAAGCTCAGTTGCAGCAGGCGATCCTCAACATTGAGCAAGAGCTGGAAGAGCAACTGGCTTTCTTTCGCCGCCAAGGCAAGCTACTAGAGGCCCAACGCCTAGAACAGCGCACCCGCTACGACCTAGAGATGCTGCGGGAGGTGGGCTATTGCAACGGCATCGAAAACTACTCCCGGCACTTGACGGGGCGCAAAGAAGGGGAGCCGCCTGCCTGTTTGGTGGATTATTTCAAGGCCAACGATTGGCTCTTGGTGGTGGACGAATCCCACGTCACGGTGCCGCAGATCCGTGGCATGTACAACGGCGACCGCGCCCGCAAACAGGTGCTGGTGGATCACGGCTTTCGCCTGCCCAGCGCCCTCGACAATCGCCCTCTCAAAGCCGAGGAGTTCTGGGCCAAAGTCCACCAATGCGTCTTTGTTTCCGCCACGCCTGGCAACTGGGAACTGGAGCAGAGCGGAGCCCAATTTGAAACGGTGGTGGAAAACGGCAAACCCCTGAAGTTCTACGTGCCAGGCACCGGTCGGGTTATAGAGCAGGTCATTCGGCCCACCGGGGTGGTGGATCCCGAGGTGCACGTGCGCCCCACAGCCGGGCAGGTGGAAGATTTGCTGGGCGAGATCTATTTGCGGCTGGAGCGCTCGCAGCAGGGGCCTGCCGAACGGGTGATCGTGACCACCCTCACCAAACGCATGGCCGAAGATCTCACCGAATACCTTCAGGAACGCAGCATCCGCGTTCGCTATCTGCACTCTGAGATTGCCCCCATCGAGCGCATTGAGATCCTCCAAGATTTCCGGGAAGGGGCCTTTGATGTGTTGGTGGGGGTCAATTTGTTGCGGGAAGGGTTGGATTTGCCGGAAGTCTCCTTGGTGGCCATTTTGGATGCGGACAAAGAAGGATTTTTGCGGGCGGAGCGCTCCCTAATCCAGATGATCGGGCGGGCAGCGCGCAATGTCCGTGGCACGGTGGTGATGTACGCCGATACCCTGACCGGCAGCATGGCCCGGGCCATCGCCGAAACCCAGCGCCGCCGCGAAATTCAACTGCAATACAACCGCCAACACAACATCACCCCTAAGCCCATTGTCAAGAAAAACAGCAACGCCATCTTGTCTTTTTTGGCCATCTCCCGCAAACTCAACAGCCAAGACCTGGAAAAAGCCTTTCAAGCTGCAGACGAGATCCCGCTTTCGGAGATTCCAGAGCTGATCGGCCAACTGGAACTGAAGATGAAAGCAGCCGCCAAAAACCTGGAATTTGAAGAAGCTGCGCAACTGCGAGACCAAATTAAAAAGCTGCGCCAACGCCTTTTGGGCCACCATCAGAACACTTAAAGTCCTCGCTTGGATTGGCCAAAATCGGGATTTGCTTGTGCCACCATAGGCTTACAGCAGCATCCTAGGGATCCCTGAGACAATGGACGTTCGTGTCCAACGAGCCATTCGAGACTCTGTCCTGCTGAAGGGAGCGGCCTTGGCGGTGGGGCTGATAGCCGGGATCGGCCTCTGGCTCCTGCCTGCTCCGGTCTCCAAGGCTGCTGGGATCCCGGTGGCTCAGGCCCTTGAATTTCGGGATCCCGGCTTTTTCCAAACCGGCCCCACCCCTGCCGAAGTGCCAACTCCTGAGGGATCCCCCTCCCCGACCCCTAGCCCACTGGGGCTCTCCTTTACCGGCCAAGAGGGCACAGAAGTCTTGGTGGGGAACATTCCGGTGTTTCGCCTGCAGACGGCAGAGTACCCCAGCGATGTGCGGGCCGATAACGTGCGGGCCATCATTGAGCGCTTCTTGGAAGAAGGTCAGTTGCCAGAGCCGGAGGTGCGGGTGGCCCAGGATGCCAATGGCCAGTACGTCCTCCGGCTGGGAGAAAGGGGCCGCTTTGAGGCCACCCAGCGGTATCTGTTTACCGTCACCTATGCCGATGCCGCCGCCGAGCGCAGGGTGCCGCTGGGCCAGGTGGGCCTCAACGACGTGCGTCTGGTGGCCAACACTTGGGCGCGACGGCTGGAACAAGCCATTGCCGAGTACCGGCAGGATCGGCTGGATCTGCAGCGGGCGCAGGATCCGCGCGTGCTGGCTCTCACCATCTTGGCCGGTCTGGCCACATTGGCGCTGGGGTTCTTTCTCTGGCGGCTGTTCGACCGCAGCCTAGTTCGCCTGCAGAGGTGGCTGGAGCTCCAGGCCGGCCCGGCTTGGGGAACCTGGATCGACATTGGGGGAGTGCTCCTGCGAGGCGTGGGGGCAATTCTCATTGCCGGCATCTCGCTGGATCGCGGCATCAGCTTCATACCCGCCCTGCGACCGTTTCAGCGCGCTTTTTACCTGGGCTTGGGGCGGGTGGTGGCCACGGCGCTGGGCGTCCTCACCCAACCGCTGCCCAATTCCAGCGTCTCCATTGCCAGCTTACTGGTCTTCTTTGTGCTGGCCGTTTTGGTCTTCACCGTTGCCCACTACGTCAGCGTTGGCTTTAAGCAGCGGTTTCTGAGCCGGCTGGGACTGGATCTGGGCACCCAGGAGTCTACAACGGCCATCTTCAAGTACATCCTCACGCTGTTCGGGATCCTCTTGGTCTTGCCCTTCAGCGGCCTGAATCTGGGATCCCTGGCGGTGATTGCCGGGGCGGTGGGTTTGGGGATCGGCTTTGGCCTGCAAAACCTCTCCAACAACTACATCAGCTACATCGCTATTTTGCTGGAGCGCCCCATCCAAATCGGGGATCTGGTGGAAGTGGACAACCTGCTCGGCACCGTGGAGCGCATCGGCCCGCGGGCCACCGTCCTGCGCACTTTGGATCGCATCTTTGTGATTGTGCCCAACTCCCGCTTCACCGAGTCAAAGGTGGTGAACTGGAGCTACCGGGATCCCCGCTGTCGCATTCACATTCCCGTCGGCGTGGCCTATGGCTCCGATACAGCCCTGGTTACCGAAGCTCTGCTCAGCGCTGCCAAAGAAAATGCTCGGGTGTTGAGCAGCCCCGCCCCCCAAGTCTGGCTCAAGTCTTTTGGCCCCTCTTCCCTCAACTTTGAGCTGCTGGTGTGGATCAACCGTCCCCAGGATCAATTTGTCTTGATCAGCGAGCTGAACTTCGCCATCGAGGCCGAGTTTCGGCGGCGTGGGATCCGCATTCCTTTCCCGCAGCAGGATATTCACATTCGCAGCCTGGAGGGACTTGTCAGCCTCAATGGCGGCTCCCGTTCCCTGCCCGATGCCGCTTCCATCCAGTCCGCCCTCAGCGAAGCGGCAAAATCGCTGGAAGACCAAAACGGCGTTTCCTGAGCTATCCCTATCGACACCATGCTGCGACGGTTAGATGAGGCACTGGGTAGCTTTGGCAGCCATCCGTGTTGGGCTGAACTGAAGCAAATGCAGCTCCTAAGGCAGCTTTGGCCGGAAGTGGTGGGAGAGGCGGTAGCAGCGCAAACCCATCCCCTCAACGTGCGCCGCCAGGTGCTGCAGGTAGCCACCTCTACCCCGTCCTGGGCGCAAAACTTAACCTTACAACGCCAACTCATTCTCAGAAAACTCAACAGCCGCCTGCACCCCCCCCTCAGCGACATTCGCTTTAGCCCCGGCGCTTGGCACGAAGGATCCAACCCGGTCGCTCCCCACCCTGATGCGGAGTTGACCAGCAAGTTTTATGGCCCCCCCCGCCTCGCTGCCCAAGATGGACAACGCCCTGGATCTTGCCGCAACGCTCCCCCCAAACAGCCCATCTCGGATCCGAAAGTGGCTTTCGAGCGCTGGGCGAGAGTGGTCAAACAACGGCAGACTCAGCAAAATCTGTTCCCTTGCCCCGCCTGTGGCTGCCCTACCCCTGCCGCCGAACTGGAGCGTTGGTTTGTCTGCGGGTTTTGCCATCGCCAGTCCTTGCGCCTGCGCAGCTAACTCAGGGAACTCAAATTAGGGCTGTTTCCAACGGCAACGAAACGACTCGTTAGGCCGCTCCCCAGCTCCCCTCTCCCTCTGGGAGAGGGGCCGGGGGTGAGGGCTGCTCCCTCTGGGAGAGGGGCTGGGGGTGAGGGCAGCGGCCTGGATTCTCCAATGAAGGCAACTGCGAACCCTCAATCGTTCATGGCGTGGTAGGTGGCCACTGCCGACGGCGATACACGGTTCAAGTAACGGAAGATCCAGTACTTAAAGAGTGTGTCGAGAAAAACGGGAAAAGTGGCAATAAAGCCGTAGATAAAATTGCGGTTTTCTGGCAAACCTAGGTGGTCAGCTAAGCTGCTCAGCAGCACCTCCCAGCCGTGGGGAGAGTGGTAGCCGACGAACACGTCGGTGAAGAGGATAATGATAAAAGCCTTAGCACTGTCGCTAAGGCCATAGATCAGGCGATCCAAAAAAGACTTGAGAACTTCAATTTCCTCGCGTCCGATAAAGATCAGCCAGCCAAACACCAGCAGCGATAGCACGTCAGCGAGGACGTTCTTGAGGCCTTCTAAATTCTTACGGCTGTATTTTTGCAGCAACTCCTCTGCCTTTCTGGACAGTTGGTCTTCGGATTCCAGGTCGAGCTCTGGAGATTGGTGGTGTAAGGCCCGCTCAAACTCTATTTTTTCCTTGAAAAACTCAAACTCGGAGAGGGCCTTTTCTTGAAATTCGTAGCTCAGAGCCAAGATGGTGGGCTGCCGCGGCTGAAAGCGATCCACCAACGGCCCGAACAGGAACTGTTTTGAGAAGATCTGGGCCAGCAGCGGCAAAATGGCCAACAGCACCAAAAACCGAACTGCCACCAGTGTACGTGTGCGTTGGCTGCGATACTCCTGCAGTAGCTCTTCTTCCGCTTGCGAACCCAGCTCACGGCGGATCTGGTTGGCCGTACGCAGGATGGAGCGGGGCAGGAGGGCCGTTCTAGAGGCAACCGGGGCATTGCTGTTGTCGGGGTTTGTCTTAGCAAGATTGGTTTTGATGGAGGGGTCGGAGGGCTCCGGCTGGCTTGAGGTCAGGGGCTCTGGTTGCTCTTGTTGCTCTTGAGACTTGGGCGGAGGGGAGGTGAACTTGGGTTGTGCAGCGGGGCGCTTGTATCGCGAGGTCACCTGATCGATAAACTCTAGCTTCTCCAAGATAGAGGGATCCCGACTTTGTCGGCCATTTGCAGCGTCTTTGCCGTCGTTTTCGGAAGGGCCGACGGGGGCCTCTTTGGCCTGATCTTTGTCGGAAGAGAAGGGAGGGCCGCTGCCATTTTGCGCGGGATCCGGCAGGCGAGAAAAAACGCTACTGGCCCTGAACTCGGCTAAACTAAGATCGATTTGGCGCAATTCCTGGCGCAATTGGATCTGAAAGTAGCGGCTGGTGTTTTGGCCGTGGGTTCCGTTGCTGCCGATGGATTCCCCCTGAAAGTAGCGGTCTTCAATGGCTTTGATGCGCAGAGCAGCTTCATAGGCTCGATTGAGGGAGCGTAGGGGAGTACTTGAGATCCACTGGCCAAGCCTGCTCAATACGGATTCCCCCATTGTTTTTTCCTGTGGCGGTTTTTCTCAGGGCTGATCCATACACTTTTCAATAGCTAACTATTGTAACAACTTCTGGATTGTAACAACTTCTGGGAGGCTGGGCAGGGATCCGGATGGGGAAGCGGCCTGTCTGGATCAAAACCGTGCTGAAGGGGTTAGGGCTCAGGATCCCTTGAAGCGCTTGAGGGCAAAAGCGCAGATCTGCAGCAGCCGCAGCCCGTCCCGCACATGTTGAATGTTGGAGCGGCCATAGGTTCTGGGGAAGTAGCGCACGGGGATGTCCAGGATCTTAAGGGTGCGCTTGGCCGCCCCTAGCAACAGGTCAAAATCCCCAAACGGGTCAAAATCTCCCCACTCTTGCCGCAGCTTGACAATCTGCCAATAGTCCTCCCGCCACAGGGCCTTGGTGCCGCAGAGGGAGTCTTTGATGCGGATGCCGAGAATGTGGGAGAGGAGAGCGGCAAAAAAACGATTGGCCCACTGGTTAAGACGCGGCATTGCTTCTGGTTTCAGGGGATAGACCAGGCGGCAGCCGTTGGCAAAGTCGCACCGCCCGGAGGCCACCGCCCGGAAAAACTTGGGGAGGTCTTCCGCCTGGACGGTCAAGTCGGCGTCGAGAATGATCAGCACATCGCCACTGGCTGCGGCAAACCCCTTGCGCACCGCATCTCCCTTGCCCTTGCCCTCTTGCCGGAGGGCCCGGATGGTGCGGATCCCTTGGTATTCGGCCTGAACCCGCTGGATCTCAGCCCAAGTGTCGTCGCTGGAATGCCCCTCCACAAAGATGATCTCGGTTCGGGATCCCATTTCGGGCAACTGCTCCACACAGCGGCGGATGTTGCCTGCCTCGTTGCGAGCCGGGATCACCACCGTGCAAGAAGGTTGCTCCTCAGGGGGGGGATCCCAGGTGGGATCGGGCTGGAGGCGGGCGATCGTGTATTCAGTCAGGCAGAGGGCGTTGATCCCGGGTAAGGGGGCAATGAAGCGGTTGATCAGCGTCGAAAGCAGTGGGATCCGCCGCGGCAGCAACAGCCGCTTGCCCTGCTGAATGACCTCGTACCCTGCCAGGTGCAGCAGATTGGCCACATCACCAGCCGAGAGCCAGTTGGCTGCCGGCAAGGGCATGCGCTGCTTGAGGACAGTCGCCAGGCCCAGCAGCGGCTCCCAGAGGGGGTTGTGGTAAGAGAGGAGCAGGCGAGTGCGCGGGGTACAAAAACGGCGCAGCTGCTCAAGAACCTGCTGAATATCCGTCAGGTAGCCCAGGGTATTGACGAGCAAAATAACGTCAAAGGGCTCCGCTAAGACGGGATCCTGCTTGTCCAGCGTGTGGGCATCCCGAACCCGAAAGTGAAGGTGGGGAAACTGCCTCTGCGCCTGGGCAACAATCTCCGCGTCCCAGTCAATCCCCACCCCAAAACTGGGCTGCAAAGCATTGAGCAGGGATCCGGTGCCGGAGCCGATTTCCAGAATGCGCAGGCCTGGAGGAACGAAGAAGCGGTGTAGCCGCTCCAGATCCTTGTGGTAGTAGCGGTTTTTTTGCCGCCAGTAATGCAGGGGGTGGGTCAACGCTCCCAGGATGTCGCTAGATCAGCTTTTGATCATAAGGGGCGATGGGCGATCCGCAGACAAGCCCTGGCGAGCGGGAGACTCAGCGACGACGCACCCTATCTCTTTGGCTGACGAAGACAATGGCGCCGAAGAGAAGCCCTAGCACCACTGCGCCGTACACCAAGCTCCAGAGAAAGTTAGCAAGTGAGGGAGTCATAAGTTTCCTCCTCCTGCGAATAGCAACTACCCAACTATTCCCTGATTATACCGATCTTTGTCGCCCTTCCCCGGCCCGATCGTTTCCTCCAAGGACAGGTACCTTGCCGGTTATTTTGTTTGGTATTCTAGGGGCACCTCCACTAGGGTTTGGCTGGTGCCGGCAAAGGGGTTGTCTGGGGTTAAGAAGAGCATACAGTGACATTCTTTTCGCTCGCGCATTGGCACGCAGGGGCAGTTCCAATAGCCGGCTTTCACTTCCGCCTCTTTGTCTTCGTAAAAGCGGCAGGGACAGAGCGGAGCGCCCAATTGCTCTTTGTGCAGAGCCAAGCCTTCGATCACTGCTGTCGTAATCGTAGGATCGGAGCAGAAAAAAGTGTCGGTACGTTTGGCGTAGGTTTCTGCGAAATGCCGCATCACCTCGAAGGTCTTCTGGGAGGCCTTGTTGTAACCACGACTTTCCATGACGCTTCCTAAAGGGTGGAACTAACGAATAGCAATGGAGCTTACAGCTTTTCCCAGCAACACTGAGTGACGCTCATACCAATCAGATGCTTCTTTTGCATGACAGGGATCCCACCCCTCCACGGGATTCTCACAGAGGCGGAGAAAGCTGTATCTCGCTCTTCGTTGTACTGCAGACTTTTAGACAAGACAAATCGTAGCTGCCTTGCTGTTACACAAGGCAACATTAGATTCGGCAAGTTCGATTGAGCAAGAGCCAGCCTCAGTGTACTCTACCAGAGAATGCTTGCCGGGATCCTTGCCCCTCAAGGCACCACCAGCACCGGGCAAGGGGCGAGGTCGATCACCCGGTGGCTGACGGAGTTGTTCCGCCCCTCCGCAGACAAGCTGAGGCCACGGGATCCCATCACGATCAGGCTGATCTCCAGCTCGTCTGCCACATCGCAGATGACAAAGGGCACTTTTCCCTCGCGATACTCGCTCTTGACGCTGCTAATGCCAATTTGCTGGAGGCCCAGCTCCGTCTGTTTGAGCAGGTTCTGGATGTTCTGCCGGGCTTGTTCTGCCCGCTCCGCGTCCAGCTCCGCAGCATCCAGAACCGAGAGCAGGTACACCTGACTTTTGTAGCGCTGCGCTATGTCTGCCACTAAGGGCAAGGCGTGGCTGGTCTCACGCGAGTTGTCGATGGGAAAGAGCAGTTTGTCGAACATAGTCGCGGATCCCACAGTCAAGCCCATTCCCTATCCAAGTCGGGGGGCCGGCCTCATTCTATCAATTTTACCGGCAGCTCAATGGCCTCCTTCCACCCCTGCCCGTTTTTCTGTTGTGAGGGGCTCGACCTGGGCGGCAAACGGAGCTCCTCCAGTGTTTGAATGAGCGGCCATGTCCATCATCCCGCGAAGATCCAGCCGCCTTAGGCCATGCTGGGCTGAAGTTTGCGCAGTTCCTGCCAAAAATCCATGATTTTCAGATTGACCAAACTTGGAAAAGAATAATGAAAAAAGTGTCGCCCTCCAGGGCAAAGCCACATTTGATCCCCCGGCTTTAAGTGGTTTTTCCACTTCTCGAGCGCAGCAGGAGCCACAATGGGGTCATCCTTGCTGGCGCAAACCAACATCGGCACCGAAACTTTCCGAGCTGGAATCGCTATCACCTGAAATAGGGAGTGAGGTATGGGGGAAGTATCTAAGTCTTTAGCCAGAGCATAGGAGAGTGAGCGCGCTCGCCACTGTTCTGAAGTGGGCAGAAGGCTCTGGGCTATACGCACCAGGAGCTGTTCTCGGCTACAGAAAAACATTTTTCGTTGCAGGTAGAAATGGGCGTGCCAGGTAGCGGCAGGCTGATCGGACACTGCCAGCAGGGTCAGAGACCGTACCCGTTGGGGATAGTGGCACGCGAAAAGATAGGCGACCACCCCGCTCAAGCCATGGCCGATGAGGTGCACCGGTCGATCCCAAGCCTTCAGGTATTCGTATAGTAGCGTCACGACTGTCTCTAAACTACAGGGCTCATCCTGGGTTTGGTGATACTCCCAGTAGGCCACACGGAAACATTTTCCCAGGGATCCCAGCAAAGGCCGGTCGAAAAGCTTGAGACTGGGAGAAACACCCAAATAAAGTGCCTCAAAAGAGAGCGCGGAAGCGGAACCTAAACTCATTTTGGCCGTCCCATTTCGACTGTCGAAAGATTGAAGCCGGTGGCTGACAAAAGCTTCACAAACAAGAGTTCTAGAAATCGGCAGAACTATCCAAACCGGGCAGATCGGGACAGAGAGGAGGGGATGAGGATCTCCCCTCCCCTGCTTTGAGAAGCCTCAACCCTGCTTTACAGCCCCGGCAAAATCTGGGCTACCACATCGCCGCTGCTCAAGAGCATGTAGGCAAACAGGGCACCGCCAACACCGCCCACCAGAAACCCTCCGGCCAACTGGCTCCAACCGGCGCGGGTGCGCAAGTTTTCGGGCAAGTCCTCCGAGCTTGCCGGCAGGCGCACCGGCTGAGGGGATCCCTGCGATTCCGCCATCAGTTGCACCCCTGGCGTCGGATAGGCCACCTCGCCGTAGGGGGTATTGACCACCGCCACCAGCCGCGAGCGCGGAAAGGACACCCGTCCGTAAACGGAGAGACAAACCGTCAGGATCAGCACCAGGCCGATGGTCGCCAGCGTCCCTGCTGTCAGGGCCTGCTCCGAATCCCGCAGCGGACTTAGCTTGTAAAACGGCCCCACCAGAAAGTACCCATGGGCCATGCCAATCTCCAAGCCACGCAGAAAGGGCGACAAGCCCTCCCGGTAGATGGGCAGGTTTTGCAGCAGCAGCAGGGTGAGATCCCCCTGGTTTACCGGCGTCTCCAAGTTGCCCACCTGCGGATCTGTGGCTCGCACCCAGCCCCCGCGCTGGAAGTCAAAGCCGTTGGCTGCCGCCCGCGCCCGGATGGCATGCCAGATGTGCCCTGCCAAAAACAGGATCCCCAAGACAAAGTGGGCTGTGGCCAACCAGGTGCGGCTACTCACCACACCCATCTCGTCGGCAGCCAGCTCCAGCGGCCCGTAGAAAGCCACCGGATAGGCAATCTCGTTGACGCTGACAAAATAGGCCGCCAAGATGCCCATGTAGGCCAGGGCCCCCAGGCTGTAGGAGAGGTAGGCTTCGCCCGAGTAGATCAGGATCTGCTTGGCCCAGGCAGAGGGCCGTGTGGCTATGTGCCACCATCCCCCCAAGACGCAAAGCAGGCCAACGTAGATGTGCCCTCCCACCAGATCTTCTAGGTTATCCACAGCAGCCATGCCCTGCTGGCCCATCAGCGGCGTCAGGTAGGCGAAGATCCGCAGCGGATTGAGGGTGGGATCCGTTACCACCCGTACGCGGCCCAGGTGAGCATCGTACAGCCCTCCCCAGAAGAGCGCTTTGGCCACCAGCAACCAAGCCCCCAGCCCCAACAGCAGCAGGTGGATCCCCAGGATGGTGGTCATCTTGTCGTCGTCTTCCCAGTCGTAGCCGAAAAACTGGGCCAAGGTTTCTCCTTTGGGCAGCACCTCCGGCCCCAAAAGGGCATGGAAGATCCCTCCTGCCCCCAGCACCGCCGAGGCAATCAGGTGCAGAACGCCCACCACAAAAAAGGGATAGGGATCCGTGGCCACCCCCTCTGCATTAACGCCGATACCCAACGTGGCCAAATGGGGCAGCAAGATCAGCCCTTGGCTGCCCATGGGCTGAGCCGGATCCCAGTGGGCCACCTCAAACAGGGTCATGCCGCCGGCCCACAGCATGATCAACCCCGCATGGGCCACGTGGGCTCCCAGCAGCTTTCCGGACAGATTCACCAAGCGAGCATTGCCTGCCAACCAACTGACCTGAGGGGATCCCTCAGCAGAGGTAGGTGATGAAGATAGAACTGCGCCAGTCATGACAAACTCCCACAGTATCCACAACAAGTTAAGAAGCCGGGTTTGAGATTACAGATTGAAGAGTGTTTTGAGTTTGGCCGTCCACTCTTTAATTCGTTTTTCCGTCAGCTCCGGCTGATTGTCTTCATCCAGGGCAAGGCCGACAAACTCACCGTTAACCACTCCCTTGGACTCATTGAACTCGTAGCCCTCTGTGGGCCAGGAGCCGACATTTTTGCCGCCACGCTCGGCGATTTTTTGGGCCAGGATCCCCATGGCATCTTGAAAGTTGTCGGGATAGCCTAACTGATCCCCAACTCCAAAGTAGGCCACCGTCTTACCGGAAAAATCGATTTCATTCAAATTGGGAAAAAACCCATCCCAATCGGCCTGCAGCTCCCCAATGTTCCAGGTTGGACAGCCGATAATTAAGTAGTCGTACTTCTCAAAGTCCTCAATACTGGCTTCGGCAATGTCGATCAAATCCACATTGTCTTCGCCCAGCTCTTTTTGAATCATCTCAGCAGCTCTTTCGGTATTTCCGGTTTGAGTGCCGAAAAATAGACCTATTTTTGCCATTGCTCCTACCTCGAAACTGCAAGTGCAAAGCCCAAAATTAGATGGCTAGATTGTCGTTAGACCTGCTGCGCAGCAAGCTCTACTCTGCCAGTACGGAAATTGAATCCTCGTGCTTTTAGGGCATGGAAAAGGTGACCCTGAAGGAAGAAAAAGGCCAGCCAAAAGTGGGCATTGGCCAGCCAAACCCTAGATGTGAGAGCCCCCCCTTGCTCAAAAAAGGGATAGCGATCCAAGCCCACCCGCAGCAGCGGCCCATAGAAAACTTCAGGATAGACGACGGGATTGACGGCAACCCAATAGGCGGCAATAAACCCCATCAAGGCCAAAGCTCCCAAGCTGTAGGAAAGATAAGCTTCCCCAGACCAGACAAAAATCCGTTCTGCCCAGGCAAAAGGCTTGGTCACGATATGCCAAATCCCACCTGCCACCAGGAGCAGGCCCAGCCAGAGGTGGCCGCCCACCACGTCTTCCAAAGTGTCCACCCCGGCTATCCAATGGCGACCTTCCGTGCCCAGCAGGTGGCCAAAGGGGTTCCAGTTGGGAGCCACTAGGCGCACTTCTCCCGCCACCGGGTCGAACAACCCGCCAAACACCATTGCCTTGAGCACCAAAAGCCAGGCTCCCAGGCCCAGCAGCACTAGGTGGATCCCTAGGATGGTGGTCATTTTGTCTTTGTCTTGCCAGTCGTAGCTAAACAGGGGAAAAGCTTTGGGATCCAGCACCGCCGGCCCGCGCAGGGCATGAAAAATGCCCCCAAACCCCAAAAAGGCAGAGCTGATGAGGTGGATCGCTCCCACCGCAAAGTAGATATCCGTATCCAAAACTTCCCCGCCGGATCCCACCCCCAGCCCCAAGCTGGCCAGGTGGGGCAAGAGAATGAGTCCCTGCTCATACATCGGTCGGCTGGGGTCAAACTTAGCCAACTCGATCAGGGTCATCGCCCCTGCCCAGAGAACGATCAGCCCGGCATGGGCCACATGCGCCCCCAGCAGCCGGCCAGAAAGAACGGTCAAACGGGCGTTGCCCGCCCACCAGGGGATCTGGTGTTGCGAGCTAGATCCCCCTTCTTGCTTCGGTATCGTCGCTGTCATCTTCGCTCCTCTTGCGTTTCTAAACAAGCTTGCTTGGGAAAAGGCCAGAGACTTTGCCCCAGGCCCGCCTCTGGCCGCACGGACACATCCTTTCGAGACACGCAACCAACTATTGAGATTAAGTCTCAATAGCAAGCTGTGACTCACTCTAGGCTTCTTGAGAGAAGATATCAATATACCTGGGGTTAAATTTTGTTAAAATCCAGGTTAACTTCGCCTTCCACAGCTTTTGTGCGCGGCAGTTGTCCCTGAAGGGTTGGGCCTAAGCGAGGGATCCCGTGGCAACCGGTGGTAAAAAATCTCTCTTTTCTTAAGATTGAGTCTCAATAGCTAGGTTACAATCAAGCCAAAGTTGGCCAAGCCGAGGGGTAAGGAGCCCAGAGGAGATGTCGAGATATCTGAAGCTGTGGACGGGGATAGGGCTTTATGTTCTGGTTAGCGGGGCTGCTTGCGGGGAAAGCCAAAAGGATCCACCGGCCCTGAGCCAGGCCTCGCCCCAGCAGGCGGCTCAAATGAACCCAGAGTGTCGGCCCATCCCGGTGGATGGCGGCGGCGAGGGTGGGGAAGGGGGAGAAGAAGGAGCGGGCTCTGGCCGGCCAGCCGTTGTGCTCTCTCCTGAGCAGCGGTTTCAGGATCGGCAGATTTTGATCGACTTTGCCGATCAGGTGGTGATCCCTGCCTATGAGCAGTTGGCCGCCGATACCCAGGCCCTGTCTCAAGCCATCCAGGCCTTCGTGCAAGATCCCAATTCCCAGACTTTGCAAGCGGCTCGCCAGGCTTGGTCTGTTGCCCGTCTAACGTGGGAGGAGAGCGAGGCTTTTGCCTTCGGGCCGGCGGCCTCCTTGGGGCTAGATGCGGATTTGGACGAATGGCCCCTGAACGAGGTGGAGGTGCTGGAAGTTCTCAACAGCGGCGATCCCCTCACTCCAGAGACCGTGGCCGAGTTGGAAAGCGGGCAAAAGGGATTTCATGCCGTGGCCTTCCTGCTCTTTGGCGTGGATAACAATAAGTCCTTGCAAGACTTTACCGAGCGGGATCGGGAGTACTTGGCTGCCCTTGGCCCGGTTTTGGCGGATACGGCGGAAAAGCTACTCAAGAGCTGGACAGAGGGCGTGCAAGGGCTGCCTGCTTTTCGCGAAGAATGGGTGAAAGCCGGGGAGGGCAGCAAGAGCTACCTGACGCTGCAAGCTGCTGCTGAAGAAATAGCCCAAGGTATTCTCAGCATGTTGGACGAGCTGGGCAAGGTCAAAATTGGCGAAGCCTTCGCCCGGCAAAATCCCTTTCTCTTGGAAAGCCGCTTTGCCCACCATTCGCTGCCGGAGTTTCAGGCCAACCTGCGCAGCGTCCAATATGCTTACTTGGGTGGATTTAGGGATAGAAAAGGTCGCGGCCTCAGCCAATTTGTCCGGGACATCAACCCCAATTTGGATAGTCAAATTCAGTCGGAGTTACAAGCAGCAGCGGCGGCTCTCCAGGGGATCCCTGACCCTATCGAAAAAAGCCTTTGCGATGCCAATGCCCGTGGATCTATTACCGCCGCTATGGAAAAAATTGAAGACGCTTTCGATAACTTTGCTCAGGAAGTTGTGCCGCTTCTGCAGCAGTAGGAAAGTCCGAAAAGAGTTGAGTTGCCGCTATTTTGATAGCCTATGCGTCGTCTTCTCCAGATGTTCATGCTGGGATTGGCCTCTCTTTGGGCAGCGAGCTTTCTGGCTTTTCCCGCCGGCCTAGATGGATCCCAGCCATTGCCCCCGCGAGCGGGTGGCGAAACAACCCTTTGGAACCGCACCTCAACAGCCTACGAGCAGCCGGCCCCCAATTTGGATCCCCGCTGGGCCAGGCTGCATGCCCTGGGGGACATTGCCTTTGAGGCCAACTTTGTAGCGGCTCCAGCGCCTGTTAACCCCGGCCTTGGACCTCTGTTCAACAACAACTCCTGCGCCGGTTGTCATGTCAAAAACGGCCGCGGTCTACCCGAGAAAGGACAGCGGGTGGTTAGGGTGAGCCAGGTCGGATCCCTGGATAGAAGTGGGGATCCCCCGCCTTTTGGATGGGAGGCCATGGCTCCTTATGGCAACACTCCCCCTGTGCCTGGCATCGGCACGCAGATTCAAGAAAAGGCCGTTCGAGGCTATCGGCCAGAGGCCAAGGTGGAGTTGCACTGGGTAGAGCAGACCGGACAGTACGCCGACGGAACCACCTACAGGCTTCGTTCTCCTGTTGTGAAGCTGTTGACTCTGGAGGGATCGCCGATTGAGCCTGTCCTCATCTCCCTGCGGATCCCCCAGCCGGTGTTTGGAGCGGGCCTACTGGAAGCAGTTCCCGAGTCTGCAATCCTAGAAGCAGCCGATCCCGACGACACTGATGGGGATGGCATCTCTGGCCGCCCCAACTCTGTTTGGGATCAAGAGCAGCAGCGTCTGGTGCTGGGACGGTTTGGTTGGAAAGCCAATACCCCCAACCTCAGGCAACAAACTGCGGCCGCCTACGCCAACGACATGGGTGTCACGAATCCTCTTTTTCCGGCCGCCGATGGCAGCCAAGATATCGACGAGGACACTCTCCAAGCGACAACCGTTTACGTGCAAACCCTGGCTGTGCCTGGCCGCGTCCTTTGGCAGGATCCCCAAGTTCAGCAAGGTGAAAAGCTCTTCGTCCAAGCCCAATGCGCCAAGTGTCACCGACCAGAGCTGCACACCGGCATTCATGAGATCGCTGCCCTGGCCAACCAAGTCATCCACCCCTACACCGATTTGCTGTTGCATGACATGGGCGAAGGACTGGCAGATGGCCGCCCTGACTTTGAGGCTACGGGCCGAGAATGGCGCACCCCCCCTTTGTGGGGCATCGGCTTGTCGCAGACAGTTCTGCCCTACTCCGGCTATTTGCACGATGGCCGCGCTCTCAGCCTCGAGGAGGCCATTCTCTGGCATGGGGGAGAAGCTGAACGCTCCCGCGAGATCTTTAAAAATATGGCTGCTGAAGACAGAGAAGCCCTGCTCTATTTTCTTCGATCCCTCTAGAGCTCCGCCCATTTCCGCAGCAGGTTCGCGTAAACTTTGGAGACCAAATCAAAGTGGCGTGTCTTGCCCGATTCCTGAAACATCTGCAGCCGCACAGTCTCTAAATCAAAGAGGATCTCGCGTTCTTGCGGATCCCTAATTAGGCTTTGAACCCAACTGACGGCAGCATAGCGGATCCCGCGGGTTACAGGCTCAACTTGGTGCAAGGTCGAAGCAGGATAGAGAATCAAGGCGCCCGCCGGCAGCTTGTAGGCTCGTTCTCCTTCGCTACTCTCAATTTTTAGCGCACCACCGTCATAGTCTTCGGGGGCACTCAGAAATAGGGTAAAGGAAATATCTGTACGCATAAGCTGACGCTGATCAACCATAAGCGCATCGTCGGTATGAGTGCCGTAAGACATGCCCGCTTCGTAGCGGCTAATCAAAATAGAATGAATGAGCTTGGGCCGAGCAGCCATCTGAAACAGCAAATTGCGCTCTAGAGCTGCAAAGACAATCTCCTGAATCTTCTGGTGCTGGAGGGATCCCTTAGGAATCTGCCTATTATTTTTGACAAGCCTGGCATTCCAGCCAGCCGTCAGGGCGCCATCTACAAATTCAGCATCGGATATAATGGCCAAGGTTTGTTGCAATTCTGCTAAACTGAGAACATCGCTAATACACAAGATCATTGTCAACCTCTAAAGATCAAAACATGCAACACCTTCTATACTAGCAAAACAAAGCCTATGGAAATCATACCTGTTTCAAGCACTCCTTGAAAACCTCAAGTATCTGGCAGAGAAAGTAGAAACCCTTGGTGTTCCTTTGCCCTATGCAGCCACCTTCAGGTATTCGACAAAGAGAGCTTTGCAAGCTACTGGGCCTAGACTATAAAACTGTGGCCGAAGAAGCAAGGCACCTGGGACTGAGCACGCATGCCTACTTACAGCAAAAAACAGGCTGGATTTTGAGGAATGAGCTCTACTATCCCCCCGGCACTGCCTTTGGCGAGTCAGCAGGATCGTCTCCTACCTCCTCAGAAAAGCTACCCTCCAGCAGCAGAACCAATTCTAGGAAAAGGAAGGATATCCTCTCACTGCTGTTGTTGCTTGTTGTCCTGGTAGCTGCTATCTTGCTGGCCCGTCGCTTAGATCCAGACACAACTCGAGAGTTTATAGCAAAACTAGGCCCATGGGCACCCCTTGCTCTGATCGGATTACGCTCCTTGAGTATTATTATTCCTGCCATACCTAGCACTGTTTACTCCATCCTGGCAGGAGCACTCTTTGGATTTGGGGCAGGAATCCTTTACATTGCAATTGCCGATTTTACCTCTTGTACACTTAACTTTTACCTGGCCAGAAAGTTTGGTAGAGGCCTAGTACAGCGAATGGTTGGGCGACAATGGATGTATAAAGTCGATGCCCTTTCAGCCAACTATCTGGAAAACAATATTTTCCTTACGGCCGGGTTTTTAATGACGGGCCTATTCGACTTTGTCGCCTACGCTGCCGGCCTAACTCAAATGAAATGGCAGAACTTTCTTCTCGCGCTAGCTTTGGGCATTGCCGTCTCTACACCCCCAGTAGTAGCTCTGGGGGCAGGGATCCTAGAGCAGGGAAGGTGGCTGCTGGGCTTTGCTCTGCTGGGAATGTTTGCTTTAGCAATGCTAACCGGCTGGCTGAGTAAAAGGCGGCGTTCTTAATTTGCCTTTAATAAGGTCAGGACAAAAGCAAGGTCAGCAGTGGCTTCTAACTCCCTTCCTCAGCGCTTTGCCAATTGAATAGCCGTGTAGCCAAGGCCTGAGGCAAGCTCTAGCACTGTTTCTCCTCGGCCGAGTGCTGCGTGTGCCCCTACTGGCCTTGCGTTGCAGAGCCACTCTCAACCGGGAGTAGTGGTCTCTGACCTGGTTCAACTGCTGTCCATTCCAGTTATCCCCCTCAGAGGTGTGGGCAATATCTCTCCTACCTAAATCCACGCCCATTGCTTTGACGGCGTGCTCCGGTTCCGGCACCTCAGACTCCACGCAAATCTGGATGTAGTAAGAACCGTCTTGGCGTTTGATGAGCGTGGCCGATTTGGGATTGGTGCCTGCTAACATCCCACACTGGTAGGAGCCAACATCCAGCTCAAAACGCTCGCGTCCCTCAACGGTGGTCGGCGATACTGTCCAGTCCCTCTCACGGAAAGAGAAGATTCGGGCATCGTAGGTAACAAAAACAAAGCCAGACTTGAACGCTTTAACTGGACGATTCTTTTGCTGGGCAACCTTGCGGGCACCGGCCAACCTTCTGCATACCTGTTGGGCTAAGTTGCTGGATAGCCCAAAGCGGGTACGAATTTCGCGGTAGCAAAGAGATTGAAGCTTGACGGCGTTGACTATCTTCTCTGGCGTGTTTTGGTTGACCCAGTAAGGCCTCCGGCCCGCTGGCGCGAGGAGTGCTTGTGCAAAAGCAGACAAAGTTGCCTCTCGCTTCACGGCTTGCAAAGCAGATACCTTGAGCTTGCAGGAGATAGTCAGAACTTGGGCCACCTCACAATTATCCGTCGTCCGCTGCGTCGTCTTCTCCAGATGTTCATGCTGGGATTGGCCTCTCTTTGGGCAGCGAG
>NZ_JANSJA010000017.1:0-44028 GCF_047462335.1 Synechococcus sp. H60.1 | reverse complement strand
AGTTTTTTCTTCGGTTCCTGGGCTACCATACTCAGCAGTGTAGTGAGTGGGTAGGTAGCCCTCACCTGTATCGTAAAACTCTTGAACTGAGACTGTAATTGTCCGATTGGCAAGATGGCGATGCACCCTTTGAATGTGCTTGTCCTGAACCCAGTACCTATCGGTAGAAGATAAGCCCGAAACAAGAACTTCAGTGATGTCTGAATTTTGTGGCTCTCCATAGACAAAGGTGTGGCCACCGTGTTCTTCGTCGAAGGAATGACGAACGCGATGCACCATGATTTCCCACATCTGTTCCCTTATTTTCTGGCGGATCTCCTCGTCCTCGACGCCGGCAATATCAATCTTCATGTTGCGGTCAATACTCACAACTCCTGAGAAGGAGAGGCTGCTGTCACCTTCTTTGGGAAAGTAGGCTATCTCAGCTTGGTAGCCAGGAAAGTCCTTATCCCAGGTGTAGCGATTCTCAAAGGCCTCTCTAAACAGCTCTTTGGCCGGAGCTTGCTGTGCTGCCATAATCTCCCCCTTAATGAGAAATTTTATTATTTAAATCCTAGTAGAGGCTGATGACTGGGGTTGGGATTTTAAGGCTTCCTTTAACTGTCCACCCACTCAGCTCTCTTTTTCTCGGAGCTCTTGGCCGTTGCCAACGGGTAGGGGGGCAGAGCAGCAATCCTTCACTTTGCCTGAGAGGGCCCTTGAAGTTAATGAAAATTATTAGCAAGGCGCTGTCCACCGGCAACAGAGAGAGAGCTAAGCTAAAGCTCGACGCTGTTGGCCTTTCGGCGACAGGCTGGCAGGAAGAGGGTCTGCTTTCTCAACTCACTCCATGTCCAAAATCCAGCCCCTGAACCCAGAGCGGATCGCCCAGATGGCCGCGGGAGAGGTGATTGACTCGCTGGAGGCGGCCCTACGGGAGTTGCTGGAAAATGCCCTCGATGCTCAGGCCACCCGCATTCAGGTAGAGATTTGGCCCAGTCGCTGGCAGGTGCGGGTGGCCGATAATGGGCAAGGGATCCCAGGTTCGGAGTTGGAGCAGGTGGCTCGCCGCCACACCACCAGCAAGTTAGATGGGCGTAGCCTGGGGTTTCGGGGCGAAGCCCTGCACAGCCTGGCCCGCCTGGGATCCCTGACGATTCAGACCCGCCATGCTGCGGATGCCCACGGCTGGCTGGCCGCCTACGACCGCCAAGGGGAGCTGACCCACAGGCAACCAGCAGCCATGGCCTTGGGAACGGTGGTCACGGTGGCGGATTTGTTTGCCGATTGGCCCTTGCGCCGCCGCTCCCTGCCCCAGACTCGCCCGCTCTTGACACTGGTGCAGAATGCAGCCTTGGCCCATCCTTGGGTGAGTTGGCAGGTGCGCCAGGAGGGGCAACTGTTGCTCAGCCTGTGGCCGGGCCAGTCTTTGCAAGATCTGCTGCTACAAGTGTTACCGCAGGTGGATCCCTCGGATCTGCGCTACCGACGGATCCGAGAGGGGGACAGCGATTGGGAAATGGTGCTGGGCTTGCCGGATCGTCTGCATCGCCCCCGCCCCGATTGGATCCGCCTGGCCGTCAACGGGCGCTTTGTGCAGATGCCAGACTGGCAACGGGTGATCCAGTCAGTCTTTCAGCACGCCTTGCCCCGCCACCGCTACCCGCTGGTGGTGGTGCACCTGCGCTTGCCGCCAGAGCAGGTGGACTGGAATCGCCATCCTGCCAAGAGCGAGCTCTATCTCCAGGATCCGGAGATCCGACAGGAGCAATTGCGCCAGCACTTGCAGGCTCTTCTCCAATCGGGATCTGGCCAAGCCAGCCGCCGCTCGGTGCATCTCATCCGGGCCAGCGAGGCCAAGTCGGTTTATGAGGCCAGCCGGCAGCCCCATCTTCCTTTCAACCCAGTTCCTGCTGCTCCCGCTTGCTCGGCTCCCTCCCTGCCCCCTCTTAGGGCTCTGGCCCAACTGCACCGAATCTACATCCTGGCGGAGCACCCTCAGGGGCTATGGCTGGTGGAACAGCACCTGGCCCACGAGCGGGTGCGCTACGAGTACATCCAACAGCATTGGCAGCCGGTGGAGCTGGAGACGCCGGTCATGCTGGAGGGACTATCCCCCCAAGCCGTGGAGCAGTTGGAGCAATTAGGGCTGGAGCCGGAACCCTTTGGCCCCAACACCTATCTGGTGCGCCGCCTGCCTCTGGCCCTGTGGTCGGAAGATCCCAAGGAGATTCAGGGATCCCTCCTGGAGCTGAGCCGCTGTGCTGACCTCGAATCAGCTCAAGTGGCGGTAGCCTGTCGTGGCGCCCTGCGCAATGGGATCCCCCTTACCCTGGAGCAGATGCAACAGTTACTGGAGGCCTGGCAGCGCACCGCCAATCCCCACACTTGTCCCCATGGCCGGCCAGTGTATCTGGCTCTGGCCGAAAAAGATCTGGCCCGCTACTTTCGTCGCCGCTGGGGGATCTGCGACCGGCCTATTTCCAACTCCAAGATGGGATCTATTTTGGAGCTGGAGCCACTGGGGGATAGGTTTGCTGCCCAAGTGCGGCGCTCAGCCGGCTCTTCTGCCTCGGATCCC
This sequence comes from Synechococcus sp. H60.1, assembly GCF_047462335.1. NCBI lineage: Bacteria > Bacillati > Cyanobacteriota > Cyanophyceae > Synechococcales > Synechococcaceae > Synechococcus > Synechococcus sp. H60.1. The sequence goes on along the minus strand of NZ_JANSJA010000017.1, from coordinate 41,468 downwards.
ACGGACGAGGCCAACGCTGCCCCACTATAATCGGGGGTGTCCATCTGCTGGAACGCTCTAGAACCCCATGGCCTTCTACCTCAAACTCAGAACCCAAGAAGAGACCTGGCTGCAGCGCCATGCTCGTCCCATCTTGGCAACCTTGGCCAGCTTGGGATCCCTGTTGACGGCCTACCTCACCTACACCAAGCTGACCGATCAGCCTGCCGCTTTCTGCACGGGGGATGGGGGGTGCGACCTGGTGCTCTCCAGCCGTTGGGCAGAGTTTTTGGGGATCCCGACGGCAACAGTTGGCCTGCTGGGGTTTTTGGGGGTCTTGGCGCTGGCGGTGCTGCCGGATGGGATCCCGCTGGTGAAGCGGTGGCGCTGGCCGGCCCTGTTTGGTCTGGTTTCCGCCATGACCGCCTTTGAAATGTACATGCTCTACCTGATGGTGGGGGTGCTGCGGCAATTTTGTCTGTATTGCACCACCGCCATAGTCTTGGTGGCCGGCCTGTGGGCGGTAACCCTGCTGGGCCACCGCTGGCTGGATTGGGGCAAGCTGGCCTTTAGCTACATTCTCGTGAGCTTTCTCACCTTGGTGACCACCATTGGGGTGTATGCCAACCAAGTTCCTCCCCCCAGCCCCCTGGCGGCAGGGTTGGCGGCCCACCTGCGGCAGATCGGCGGCACCATGTACGGGGCCTACTGGTGCCCCCATTGTCAGGAGCAGAAAGAGCTGTTTGGGTCGGCCTTTGCCCAAGTGCCTTACGTGGAGTGCTCCCCCAACGGTCCCGGTACGCCCCAAGCCCAGGCATGCACAGAAGCAGGGATCACCAGCTATCCCACCTGGATCATCAACGGCCGCACCTACGTGGGGCTGCGCTCGCTGGAAGCCTTGGCGGCAGCTTCCGGCTACCCTCTCGAGCCCGGCGGAGGACAGTAGTTCTCCAGTAGCGATGGCAGGAAGAGGCGTACACAGTTTCGCCCGGCTTGCTTGGCCTGGTAGAGGGCCTCGTCCGCTCGCTGGAGAGCAGTTTCTGGATCTAAGGGGGCATCTTCGCTGATAACGATCCCGCCAATGCTAATGGTGACAGGCACGCTGCGTTTGGGCGAAACGTCAATTGGCCGGCTGGCGATGGCCCGGCGCAGAGACTCGGCGTAGCGGTGGCAGTGGGCGGGGTTGAGCCCAGGGGTGACGCAGACAAATTCTTCGCCGCCGTAGCGGTAGAGCAGGCTGGAGGGACGCAGTTGATTGTGCAGCCGCCCAACAAGGGCCTGCAACACGCAGTCGCCGATGAAGTGGCCGTAGGTGTCGTTGACCTGCTTGAAGTAATCCACATCCATCATCAGCAGGCAGAGATAGCGATAGCGGGCTTGCCCACGGGGCCCCACCTGCTTGAGTAAATGGGGCAACGCCTGGTCGAGAGCGCGGCGGTTCAAGGCTCCAGTCAAGGGATCCGTCAAAGACAGAGACTCCAACAGCTCGTTGCGGGCCCGCAGTTGCCGGTTGGCCTGGGCCAGAGCTCGGGTGAGCCGCTGCAGGCGCAGTCCCGCCCGTACCCGGGCCCGCAGCTCCTCAGCCTCGACCGGCTTAACGATAAACTCGTCCGCCCCTGCATCCAGCCCCTGCACCCGATCCTCAACTTCGGAGCGGGCGGTGAGCAAAAGGAAGTAGACAAACTGGCCGGCAGCGGAGTGCTTCAGACGGCGACAGAGCTCTACTCCAGACAAACCCGGCATGACCCAGTCGCAGATGATCAAATCCGGCCATTCGCTTTCATCCAGGGTCTGCAGGTGCTCCCAGGCCAACTGGCCGCTTTCCCAGCTTTCCACCCGGTAGTTGGAGCTTTTGAGGACTTCGCCGATGTAACGACCGTTCACCGGGTCATCGTCGATGACCCAAATGCAGGGAACCTGAGCCGGCACGTGGCTCCACGAAACTTCCTCCAAGGGCAAGGGCTCCGTCCCACCAACGGGAGCGGAAACCAAGCTGGGGGAAGGCTGCCAGCCTTCGAGTTCAGCCGACAACATGAGGAGAAACCCTGATACGACGAAGTAATGCCAATTCTATCCCTGAGGTCTAGCTGCAGCTAGAGCTGGGAGTGGCCAGGCAAGCCGGATTGGCGGGCTGTTCGCCCAGGCCAAGGTGCAATGCTTCCACAAACTGCCGCACCCGGATGGGGTCGATGAGGGGAAAGGGATCCGCACAGCCCACCGGCATGCCGGCGGAACGGGCCGGCCGTTTCAGAGAACTGGCCACAATCACGCCATCCGCGTGGCGGATGAGGGTGCCGATGTTTTCGGCGGTGGCCCCTGAGCCAATCAACAGAGGTACCTGAGGGGCAACTTGGCGGGCCAGCTTCAAATCTTCCAGAAGAGGCGGTTTTCCGGTGGCCCAGCCGGAGAGAACAATGGCATCGGCTAGGCCGCGCTCCACCGTGTCGGCGATAGCCGCCTCCAGGCTAATGGGACTTAGGGGCTGAGCGTGCTTCACCAGCACATCGGCAAAGATCTTGATGTCGGCCCCCAGCTCGCGGCGGTAGCGCAGCAGGCGGTGGGCATTTCCCTCAATGATGCCCTGGTCGGTCACCATCGCCCCGCAGAGGACATTGACCCGGATAAACTGGGCCCCCACACAGGCGGCAATGGCTAGGGCGCTGTAGCCATCGTTGCGCAGGACGTTGATCCCGATGGGCAGGGAGACCAGCATTTTCAGTCGCTGGACAACTGCAGTCATGGCGCTCACCACCGCCGCATCCACCTGCTCCTTGGCAAAGGGCGCATCGTAAAAGTTCTCGACGAGGATCCCATCTACTCCTCCTGCTGCCAAGGCCGTGGCAGCCTGCTCCGCCTGAGCGATCACCCACTCCAGGTCGCCGCCCCAACGGGGGGAGGTGGGAAGCGGCAACAGATGAACCACCCCAATAACTGGATGGGGGGTTTTGAACAGGTGTTGCAGCAGGTTCACCGGCAAGTTCCCTCAGGGATCCATAACAATCTTACGCCCGGATTGGATCCCTGGCGGCATTCTCTCCGAGGAGAAAGGGGCGGGATTCCTGGCAGCGGCCAGGCCGCGCAACAGGCGGGGAACTAGGCTTGGCCCTTCATAGGCCCAGCCGGTATAGACCTGGAGCAGGCTGGCCCCGGCCTCCAGTTTCTCCAGGGCGTCGGCCAGAGTGAAAATGCCCCCCACTCCAATAATCGGCAATTGCCCCTGGGTGGCTTGGTGAATGTAGCGGATCACCTGGGTGGAGCGCTGTCGCAGGGGGGCGCCGCTGATGCCGCCGGCTGCCGTAGCGAGGGGCCCCAGGCCGGGCAGGAAGCGGGTTTTCAGGTTGTCGCGGCGCAGGGTAGTGTTGGTGGCTACAATCCCCGCCAGTCCGTAGGCTTGGGCCAGCTCCAGGATGGCGTCAATTGCTGGCCAATCCAAGTCAGGGGCAATCTTCACCAAAAGGGGCTTCTGTCCGCGATTTTCCCCCTGCAACGTCGCTAGGATGGGCGCCAACTGCTCGGCAGCCTGCAGGGATCGCAATCCCGCCGTGTTGGGGGAGCTGACGTTGACCACAAAATAGTCTCCCAGCTCCCGCAACAGACGAAAGCTGGCCAGGTAGTCGGCAGCCGCCGCCTCCAGGGGGGTGGCCTTCCCTTTGCCCAGGTTGATGCCAATGGGAATGAGACGTTGGCGCAGCCGGCGCAGCCGTTCGGCCAGAGCTGCCGCCCCCTGGTTGTTGAAGCCCATGTGGTTGAGAGCAGCCCGATCCTGGGGCAACTGGAACAGGCGCGGCTTGGGGTTGCCCGGCTGGGGCTGAGGAGTGACGGTGCCCACCTCCACAAAGCCAAAGCCCAAGCTGGGCCAGACGGCCAAAGCGTGACCATCCTTGTCAAAGCCCGCGGCCAGGCCGATGGGATTGGGGAAAGTGAGGCCCCAGAGCCGTACTTCTAGCCGGGGATCCCGATAGCAGAACAGGCGCTCCAAAAGAGCCAGGATCCCGGTAGCCTGGGTGGCGTCCAGCCACTCCAGGGCGCGCAAGAGCCCCACCTTGACCGCTTCCGGGTCAGCCCTCAGGCCCGAAAAAAGCAAGGGCCGCAGCACATCTCGGTACAGGTTCACAGCAAAGACTTGCTCCCCTCCTGTTGATCTTCCCCAAAAAACAGGGGCCTGCAAAAGTCTCCTCTGCAGACCCCCGCTTTTGAGCTTAGGCGGGAACTGGCCCGGCCAAGCCGAGCACCACCGGCCTAAAGACTCTTAGCCTTCCGGCTCAAACACCTGCAAATCCACGATCTTTCCTTCTTTAAAAGTCCAGTGGGCAAAGGTTCCAGCCACGTCTCCCTTCTCGTCGAAGTTCAGCGAGCCGGAAGCACCGGTGTAGTCAATGTCCTCCCCTTTCTTGAGTAGCTCCACCGCCTTGGCCCACTCTCCTGGCAGGATCTCGGTGCCGGGGGGATTGGCCACTTGCCGCAGAGCATCGCGGATGGCGGTGCCATCGGTGCTGCCGGCCTTTTGAATGGCCAGAGCCAAGAGGAAGGCGGCGTCGTAGGCGGTGTCAATGTAAGGCGTGGGGGGCAGCTCCCCGTAGGTAGTTTTGTAGGCTTCGGCAAAGCTCTGGTAAGCCTTGCTATCGGTGAGGGCCTGGGGCGAAGTGCCGATGGATCCCTCAAGCTTGTCCGCCCCCACCTGGGTGGCCAGATCGGGAGAGCGCATGCCGTCTGTGAAGACAAAGCGGTCAAATAGCCCCCCTTCCAAAGCCTGCCGCAGGATAACCGCACCATTTTCTGGATAGCCAATAACCACTAGGGCCTGGGGATCCCCTTCCTTGAGCTGATCCAGCTCGCCGCGGTAGGAGGCTTTGCCGGGCTCGTAGGGGACGGCCTTGGTGATCTTGCCTCCCTGCTTCTCAAAGGCTGCCTTGAAGCTGTCGGCCAGCCCTTGGCCGTAGTCGTTGTTGATGTAGATAACCGCCAGGCGATCCAGCTTCTCTTCGCGGGTAATTTGCGCCAGGGCTACCCCTTGGAAAGCATCGGAAGGAACGGTGCGGAACAGAAAGTCATTGTCGTCCAAGGTGGTGATGCTGGGAGCAGTAGAAGCGGGCGAAATCTGCGGAATCTTGCTGGGAACTGTTACTGTTGTGGCCACTGGGATGGTAACGCCACTGCCCAAAGCACCAATAATGGCGGCCACCTTCTCCACATTCACGAGCCGCTGGGCAGCATCGATAGCCGGCTGGGCTGAGGTTTGGTCATCCGCCTCCACCACTTGGATTTGGGATCCGAGGACGCCGCCAGCAGCGTTGATCTGATCCAGGGCCAGCTTGATGCCCTTGAGGCAGTTTTCCCCATAGGCTTGCAGGTCGCCTGTCAAAGACAGCAGCGCTCCAATTTTGATCGGGGTTTGGGCTGCTTGCTGAGCTGTGCTCGGCAGCAGGGTGGTGGCCAGCGCCGCTGCCGTCAGAGCTGCCGCCGTTGCGAAGGCCCGCCGGGTCAGTTTGTGCACAGAGGACATAACCAAGAACCTCCAATGAGGGAATAAAACTGGGATTCCCAAAAGTTGATGGTACAGAAGCAGACGTTGGCTTACCTCGGAGAGTTCCCTCCTAGAGTCAGCCCAACCCCCAAGGAGTAGCTTTTTGGCAAACCTATTCCCGAGTTTGGTTAAATAGGGCTCGCTATCCTACGATAAAAGTTCATACAATGGCGGATCCATTGGGTAATCGAGTTTTCCCAGAGCAGCAGCGTGATTGTTATCGACAACATCTCCAAACAGTTTGGCGGCGTCAATGCCCTGGATCGCTGTTCCTTCCGCATCGAAGCTGGCCGGATCACGGGCTTGATCGGCCCCAACGGGGCGGGGAAAACAACTCTTTTTAACATCATTGCCGGGTTTATTCGACCCAGCAGCGGCCGCATTTGGCTGGATGGGGAAGATGTCACCGGCCTGCCTCCCCACCGCTTGTTCCACCGCGGGCTGGTGCGCACCTTCCAGATCCCGCGGGAGTTTGGCCGCATGACCGTCCTAGAAAACTTGATGGTCGTCCCTCCTGAGCAGGCGGGGGAGAACCTGTTCAACACCTGGTTCCGCTGGCGACGCGTGCAACGGCAAGAGCGCCAGCTTCAGGCTCGGGCTGAAGAAGTTTTGGAACGGCTCAACCTCATCCACCTACGCGATCAACTGGCGGTCAACCTTTCCGGCGGACAAAAGAAGCTGCTGGAACTGGGACGTACTCTAATGGCGAACGCGCGGGTCATCCTCTTGGACGAGCCAGGGGCTGGTGTCAACCGCACCCTGCTGGCGGACTTGATGTGCTTTATCGAGTACCTCAACCGTGAGCGCGGCTGCACCTTCTGCATCATCGAACACGACCTGGATCTGGTGACTCGCCTTTGCCACCATGTGGTGGTCATGGCGGGGGGGAGGGTGCTGACGCAGGGATCCATGCAGGAAATCAAGCAAAACCCAGCCGTGCGTGAGGCCTATCTCGGATCCATTGCCCTGGCGGATGCTCTCAGCTCCGGGCCGGCCTCCACCGTCTCGCCGGAGGGATCCCCCCCATGACCCCTTTGCTAGAGATTCAGGATCTCTACAGCGGCTACCGCGGCGTGGACATCCTCAAAGGGATCCGCCTCAAGGTCAATCCGGGCCAAATTGTGGTCATCATCGGCCCCAACGGCGCGGGCAAATCCACGGTGCTCAAGTCCCTCTTTGGGCTGGCCACCATCCACTCTGGCCGGGTGCTGTTCCAAGGCTCTGACATCACCCATCTCCCTGCCGAGCAACTGGTGCGGCGGGGGATTGGCTTTGTGCCCCAAACCAACAATGTCTTTCCCTCCCTCACGGTGGAGGAAAACCTGGAGATGGGGGCCTTTATCCGGCGCGATAACTACACTGCTCAACTGGAGCGGGTTTATGAGCTGTTTCCGCCCCTAAAAGAGAAGCGAAAGCAAGCGGCGGGATCCCTCTCCGGTGGGCAGCGGCAGATGCTGGCCATGGGGCGGGCGTTGATGACAGAGCCCCGGCTGTTGTTACTGGACGAGCCCACTGCTGGCCTGTCGCCCCTGTACGTTGAGCAGACCTTTGCTCTCCTGCAGGAGATCAACCGCCTTGGCGTCAGTATCCTGATGGTGGAGCAAAATGCCAAGCAGGCTCTGGCTATAGCGAACTGGGGCTACGTCTTGTCCATGGGAGAAAACCGCTTTGAGGATACTGGCCCCAACCTGTTGCGCAATCCCCAAGTGCTGGAGCTGTTTTTGGGAGGTTGAGGCCCTCACCCCCAGCCCCTCTTTCGAGGGGGAGGGGAGCTAGGCGGAGCTGGCCAGTTGGACTGCCTGCCTGAGAAGGGCTTCCACAAAGCCCATTGCCTCCTGGGCGGAGTGGCCAGCGGCCAGTTGGGCCAATTCTTCCCGGCGCTCCCTCTCTCCCAGAGGATCCACCCCCACGCAGGTCCGCCCTTCTTGCACCACTTTGTAAACCCGCAGGTGGTGATCGGCTAGGGCAGCAATCAGGGGTTGGTGGGTAACGCAGAGAACTTGGTGGTTCCGGGCAAGCTGGTGCAATTTGGCGGCGATGGCCTGCGCCACCTTGCCGGATACGCCAACGTCGATCTCGTCAAAAACCAGGGTAGCCACCGGATCGACGCGGCTGAACACCGCCTTTAAGGCCAGTAGAAAACGGCTCATCTCGCCGCCGGAGGCAATCTCCGCCAGGGGTTGCAGGGGCTCGCCGGGGTTGGGGCTAAACCAAAAGCTCACCTGATCCACCCCTTCGGCGGTGGGGGATCCTGGCTGGATTTGCACCTGGAATTGCACGCCGCTCATCCCCAGGGGCCTGAGCTCCTCAATGAGGGCCTTTTCCAGTTTCCGGGCCGCCTGCTGCCGCAGGTGGGAAAGCGCCTGGCAGTGGCGCTCCAGCTCCTGGGCTGCCTGGTCTAGCCGCGCCTCTAGTTCCTCCAAGTCGGTGTTCTCGTGCCGCAGTTGGGCCAACTCTGCCTGCACCCGCTGCGCGTGGGCCATCACCTCGGCCAGGGTGGGGCCGTATTTGCGGCAGGCCTGGCGCAGTTGGGCAAGGCGCCGTTCAATTTTGTTTAGCCGACTGGGATCTGCTTCCAGGGTCTCGCCGTAGCGCAGCAGCTCCCGTCCGGCCTCCTCCACCTGAACGAGGGCGCTGCTAACCAGTTCGAGGAGGGGAGTTAGGTCGGGATCCCGTTGAGCCATGCTCTGCAGCAACCGCTCGGCTTGGGCCAACAAGTCAGCAATAGCCGGCGAGCCGCTGTCGTTTTGGTAGAGCAGTTGGTGGAGGGCATAGCTCTGCTGCTGCAGTTCCACGCAGTGGGCTAGGCGCTCCCGCTCCCGCTCCAATTTGGTCAGCTCGTCGGGATCCTCTAGGCGCAGGGCAGCCAGTTCTTGGGCTTGCAGCTCCAGGAGATCTAGCCGCTGCAGCCGCAGTTGTTGGTTTTGTTGGCGGGATGCTATCTCTGCTTTGAGCTGGCTCCAGGTTTGGTAGCAAGCTGCCACCTCTAGGCGCAGGCGCAACAGCTCTTCGCCGCCAAAGGCATCCAGCCAGCGGCGCTGAGTTTGGGGCAACTGGAGCTGGATTGTCTGACCCTGGGCGGTGATCTCCACCAGGTGGGAGCGCAGGCTGAGCATCTGAGCCTTGTTCACCAGCACCCCGTTGACTCGCAGGCGGCTGCTGAGCTTCCCGTTGCGCACCCCCAGCTCGCGGCTGCAGACCAGGCCTTCTTCCAAAGGCTCAATTTGCTCCTGCTCTAGCCAGGCCTCCAGGGCGGCCGTGGGCTGGAAAACGGCTTCCACTAGGCCTCGCTCGCTGCCGCTGCGCAGAGTGCGAGCTGGCCCCCCTAGCGCGGCATCGAGAGCCTCGAGAATGATAGATTTGCCTGCCCCTGTTTCTCCCGTGAGTACATTCAGCCCCGCCCGAAAGGGGATCTCCAAGTGCTCGATGAGGGCGAAGTTCTCGATCCGCAACAGGCGCAACATAGGGATCCCGTTGGCCGTCCTGTCTCAGGTTAGCCCACCTGCCGACTTAGGCAGAACGGGGGAAGAGCAGCTTCAAGGGGTGGCCTCCGGCGTCTCCTCTGTTCTAGCGGCGGTATCGGCAAGCGGCTCGGAGGTAGCGGCTGGGGCATTGGGTGTATTAGGCGCTACCTCTGCCTCCTGGAGAGAGGCGGAGGGTTCGAGCTCGGCTTTTGGCTCTGTGGCGGTGGGCTCGGGGGCAGCAGCAGCAGCTTGGGCAGCCTCTTCCTGCTTTTGCCGCTCGTAGCGGCGCCGTTTGATCCCCTCATCCACCCACACGTACACCAGACTGAGAAGGGAGAGCCCTGCCGTTCCAATTAAAACCCAGAGTAGATTGTTGTCTATCGTCATGAGGTGAGATCCGTCAAACTCTGCCGCCAGGGGGAAACGCTGCCCTTAAGGCTTGATCTTACCGTTGAAGCTGCTCTGCCCAATCTTAAAAGACGGGATCCACCCTTTTGCCATGCGCTACCTCAAGTTTTACAAACCCTACGGCGTGCTCACCCAATTTACCGACCGGCAGGGGCGGCCAACTCTCAAGTCTTTCATCCCGGTGCCCAGGGTCTATCCGGTGGGGCGGTTGGATCGAGATAGCGAAGGTCTGCTTCTGCTGACCGACGATGGCCGCCTCAACGCCCGCCTCATCGATCCCAAGTTTGGCCACGAGCGCACCTACTGGGTGCAGGTGGAAGGGATCCCCACGCCGCAGGCTCTGCAACAGTTGGAAAAAGGGGTGGTCATCCAGGGGCGGAAAACCCGCCCTGCCCAGGTGAGGGTTCTCACCGAAGAGCCACCCTTGCCACCGCGGGATCCGCCCATTCGCTTTCGCCGCTCCATCCCCACCACTTGGCTGGAGCTGACGCTGCGGGAAGGTCGCAATCGCCAGGTGCGCCGCATGACCGCCGCTGTCGGCATCCCAACTCTGCGATTGGTGCGAGTGCGGCTGGGCCCTCTCTCGCTGGAGGGACTGGCTCCCGGCCAGTGGCAGGATCTCAGTGAGGCGGAGTTGGCCCGCCTGCGGCAGTGTTGTTTTGGCCAGCCACGCCGTCCCCAGCTGAAGCGGGAGCTAAGTTTACAGCACCCCTTTTGAGCTGGGGATCCCATCCTGTCGGCGCGGATCCCGCTCTACGGCCATGCGCAGAGCGCGGGCAAAGGCTTTGAAACTGGCTTCAACAAGGTGGTGGGCATTGAGGCCGGCTGCCTGGCGGATGTGCAGGGTCAGCTGGGCGTGGTTGACCAATGCCTGGTAAAACTCTCGCACCAACTGGGTTTCGTAGCGGCCAATGCGCTCCACAGTTAGCTCCAGGCCGTAGCTGAGGTGGGGGCGTCCAGAAAAATCCAGTACCACCTGCACCAAGGCCTCATCCAAAGGCGCCCAGAAGTGGCCAAAACGGTAAATGCCGCGCCGATCCTGCAGCGCCTGGGCTAGGGCTTGTCCCAACGTGATGCCCACATCTTCGTTGGTGTGGTGATCGTCGATGTGCAGATCCCCCACCGCTTTGATCTGGAGATCAATCAGCCCATGGGTGCTGAGCTGGGCCAGCATGTGGTCCAAAAAGGGGATCCCCGTGTCGATCTCGTGCTGCCCCTTGCCATCGAGGTTGAGGCGAACCTGCACGTCCGTCTCTGCTGTGCGACGGTGAACAAAAGCCACTCTGGGCTGGAGCGAGCACGTGGAATCTAGGGCAGTCATGGGAACCAAAGCAGCAGGAACACCCCACCTCTAGCATCGCACAAGCCTGCTGCCCTATGGCTACTGCAACCCCACCTTGCCAGCCTGAGCAGGCATCATCGCTTCCCCGCTAGCCCCGATCCCAGCCGTCCAGCCTAGGGAGTGGATCTGGCAGGGGGTTTCCCTCACCCCTGCCCCCTCTTCCTTTGGGAGGATCTGAAGTGGCCTGGAACTTCCCTCGAGGAAGTCGCTGTAGATTGCTGTAGGTAGAGAGATCGCGGCAAAGGGGATTGCCGTTTGCAGGATTGGCAGCAGGTTTACTCTGCCCTCAAGCGGTACTGGGGCTACGAGGCGCTGCGGCCGCCCCAGGATCGGGTAATCCGCGCCTTGCTGGAGAAGCGGGATGCCCTCGTGGTGCTGCCGACGGGCTTTGGCAAGTCCTTGTGTTTTCAACTGCCGGCTTTGCTGCAGACAGGCCTGACCTTGGTGGTCTCACCCCTGATTGCCCTGATGGAGGACCAAGTTCAGGATCTCTGGAGGCGCCGTCTGCCGGCAGCCTGTCTGCACAGCGAGCTAGAACCGGCTCTGCGCAAGCGAGTGTTGCGGGCGTTGGCGGAGAATCGGCTGCGTCTACTCTATCTAGGGCCGGAAACCCTCTTTAGCCCGCCGGTCTGGGAGCGGCTGCAACAGGTGCCTATCAACGGCCTCATGGTGGACGAGGCGCACACCTTGGTGCACTGGGGAGGATCCTTCCGGCCCGACTACCGCCGCCTGGGGTTGGTGCGTCCTGCCTTGGGCCAGCCTGCCTTTCCCATCGCTGCCTTTACTGCCACCGCCGATCCCGATACCCTCAACCGCCTGCGCCACATCCTAGGGCTACAGCAGCCGGAGTGCATCCGCGCCGATCCCCTGCGGGCCAATATCTCCCTCCATGTGGAGGTGGCCTGGAGCCCAGCGGATCGCCGTCGCCGCCTGCTGTGCTTCCTGGCCGAAAACCCCGGCTCGGGCCTGGTGTATGTGCGCACCCGCCGGGATGGGGAGGAGCTGGCCGAGTGGCTGGGCCGACAAAACCAGAAAACCGCCACCTACCACGGCGGGCTGGAAGCGGGATCCCGCCGCCAGTTGGAACGGGCTTGGCTAGAGGGAGAGCTGCGCTTTTTGGTCTGTACCAACGCCTTTGGCATGGGCATCAACAAGCCGGACGTGCGTTGGGTGCTGCACTTTCACCCACCCCCCAACTTGATGGACTATCTGCAGGAGGTGGGGCGGGGCGGGCGGGATGGTGGCCCTTGCCGGGCCCTCATGCTTGTCTCGGAGCCGACAGGCCTGCTGGATCCCACCGATCGCCAGCGCCAAGCCTATTTCTATTCCCAGCAGGAGCGCCTGCTGGCCCAAGCACAGCGTTTGCTCCAAACTCTGCCCTCCCAGGGATCCTATGCCGACTTGCCCCCCGGGGAGACGCGGGTGGCCCTGGGCCTGTTACAGGAAATGGGCTGTCTGCACTGGCCAGATCCCTTTCACTTCCAGGTGCTGCACCGCCGCTGGCAACCGCCACGGCGGGAGGATCCCTGGCGGGGGATGGAGGACTTCATCCACAGCCGCGGCTGTCGCTGGCAGGCAATTTTGCAACATTTTGGCTACCCTGAGAACCAGTCCGGCCTGCCCTGCGGCACCTGCGACCGCTGCCGGGCTTCCCAAAGGCGTTGAGGGTTTCGGCAGCCGGCAGAGGGGTTAGGATCTTTGCGCTTGCCCGGCGTTTTCGCAAAGGATAGGATCCCCTCGCTTTCCCCTTGCTGATGGTGTCCATGAGTGGTTCGGGATCCCCGGTCGCTGCCCTTGAGCAGCCCTTGTCCTTAGCACGGCAGGTGGCCCAACTGCTGGTGGTGCCGGTTTCGGCCCGCCTGGGATCCCAGTCTCCTCCCCGAGAGGTCCTCAAGCGACTGATCCAAGAGGTGGGGATCGGGGGCCTCTGGATTACTGAGGGCCATGTGGCAGAGGCCCTGCTGCTGATCGAGGAGGCGCAGTCTTGGGCTGCCCTGCCCCTTTTGGTGGCAGCCGAGGCCAGTCGCGGCCTGGCGCTGGCGGGGGCTACTTCTTTCCCCCACCCCCTGGGCCTAAGCCGCCTGGGATCCGAAGCCGAGCGCTGGGCAGAACAGTGGGGAAGGATCACGGCGCGGGAGGCGGCGGCCATCGGCATTAACTGGCTGCTTGGCCCGGTGGCTGAGCCCCTGGGGCAAGGCCCAGCAGAGCTGGCGCTGGCGGAGGAGCCGCACCTGGCGTTGCAACTGGCGCGGGCCTTTGTGCGCGGATGTGAGCAAGCCGTCCCCGGCGGGATCCTGACCACTGCCAGATCCTTCCCCGGCCGGGATTGGGTGGAGTCTCTACCAGCAGGCGCAGCGCTGCAGCCAAAGTCAACCGATGTCCCCTGGTGTCCTCGCCTGAGGCTGGCCCTGAGTGAGCTGCAGGAGGGGCCTTGGCTGCCCTTCCGCGGCTTGGTGGAGCAGGTGGGGGCCATCTCGGTTGCGCCAGTGGTGCTGCCAGAGTGGGATGAGCGCTGGCCAATCTCTTTTTTGCCGGGGCGGCTAACGCAACTGCTGCGCCAAGAATGGGGGTTCAGTGGGCTGATTGTGGTCGAGGGCCTCGATCAGGGCTTCTTGGCCGAGCTGGCTGTTCGCGTCAGTGAGACGGAGTCCTCTCCCTGCCCACTAGCAGTGCGGGCCCTCCAGGCCGGGGCTGACCTCCTTTTGGCCCCTCCTGAGCCGGTGGCGGCTGTGGCGACCATTGTGGAAGCCGTGCAGCAGGGATCCCTAGACGCCCAGGCCATTGCCCAATCGGTGACGCGGGTGCTGCGGGCCAAACAGCGGCTTTTTCCCTCCACCTCCGCCCTGCTCAAGCAAGTGTGGCCGGCCCTGGCGGAAACAGATTTCAGCCTGGTACCCGGCTGGATGGGGGCTAAGGATCCCACTGACCCGGCCCTCAACCGCGGCTTTTCCGACGAGCAACTAAAGCCCCTACTGCTGGGGGATCCCCTGGCCAAGGACTCGCCTTTGGCCAAGCTGTTCGGCACACGTCCGCATCTGCCCAGAGTCGCCCAGTTGGGATCCCTTCTAGCCGAGAGCGACATTGCCCCCTGTCAGGCGGCCATGGCCCGCGGTGGAGTGACAGGCGGCCAACCCCTGCCTTTGCCCTTGCCGCCCGGCAGTTGGAACTGGATCTGGCAGGATCTCTCCCTGGGTCCTGAAGCAGTGCTTTTAGCCGAATCTCCTGCCCTGAGCATTCCCGCCAGCTTGGGTCTTCCTCCTCTGCTTAGCCATTCCCTTACCCCCTTGGGCTTGCTGGAGGCAGCTCTAAACAACAGCAGCGGCCAGTGGATTTTCCAAGCCTTTGTTCGCGATCCTCTGCCCAACTATGTGGTGGATTGGCTAGGGCGGCGGCGGGAGCAGGTAGCAGCCGTTGTTATTTATGGAAACCTGCAGGTTGGCTATCGCCTCCGCAGTTACTTGCAAGGGGCCAACGTCATCCACAGCCTCAACACCGATCCCTGGGCCCAGGCAGAAGCCATGCAGCGCCTGTTTCCCCACCGGCTCATCCCAGAGAAACCTAAACCTCAGACAGCTTCAGCAAATAATTAAGAAAAAGTAAATACCGTTACAGATTGTTGGCAGAAAGAGGCCCCTGAGCTATCGTATTGATGGAAATGTAAACTATTGAAACGGTTTCTCTCAGGGTTGTCTGTGCCTTCCTTCCTCTCAGACATCGCTGGATCGGACAGTTCTCGCCCCTCTGGTGACGGTGAGTGTGGGCTTGAGCGAACCTCGCTTCGCTCTCCCTCCCCGCAGCGTCCACAACCGTTCCTCCACGCTTTGCAAGCGCTGCTGGCAGGGCGCTGGGCGACAAAGCTTGGATTGGGCTTGGCTGTTGTGGGTCTGACAATCCTCACCTGGATTTGGCTGGCTGCAGGAGCTGGGCTGGATCCTTACACTGAAGCCGTCCTCAGCCTAGAGGGTCAGCCCAGCCATGGTGCTTCGTTGTTTGCCCTCAACTGTGCTGCCTGTCATGGAGAAGAAGCCGATGGCCGAGTGGGCCCCAGCCTGCGGGGAGTTAGCAGCCGCCGCTCTGACCGGTTTATCATTCATCAGGTAACCAGTGGCAAAACTCCGCCCATGCCCCAGTTTCAGCCGGATCCCCAGGAGATGGCAGATTTGCTCAGCTACTTGAAAACCCTCTGAGGCCAGCTCATGGGTCTGACCCAGCAGCTTGCTTACTACACTCTCTGGCTGGCCTCTGTATTTGCCTTGGCGGAATGGCTGCGCTCCCGACAGGTGGATGGGGAATGGGTGCGCAAAGTCATCCATATCGGTGTGGGCAACATCATTCTGCTGGCCTGGGCTTTGCAGGTGCCCCGCTGGCTCGGGGTGGGATTTTCCTTGGTGTTTGCTGGCTTGGCGCTGCTCTCCTACCGGGTGGCTATTTTGCCTAGCTTGAATGGGGTCGGGCGGCGTAGCTTCGGCACTTTTTTCTATGCTGTCAGCATTGGCCTGTTGCTGTATTGGTTTTGGCTGCCGCAGCGACAGGTATTTGCGGTGATCGGCATTTTGGTGATGACCTGGGCCGACGCGCTAGCGGGCTTGGTGGGCAAAACTTGGGGCAAGCACCCCTATCAACTGGGATCCATTCAAAAAAGTTGGGAGGGATCCCTGACCATGTGGGCAGTGAGCAGCTTGGTGATTGCGGCGCTACTGCTGGGGTACTTCGGCTTTTCTCCCTCCTTGCTCGCCATCAGCCTTTTGGCGGGAGGCATAGCCATGGGCCTAGAGGTCTTCTCTTGGTGGGGGCTGGATAACCTGACCGTGCCTTTGGGCAGCGCCGGGCTCTGCTTTGTCCTGCTGCAGCTTCTGGACGAACTATACCTGTAGCAATTGCTACCCCTGCGACGGGTCTGGCGCGGAAACGGCCTCTAGACCTTGCGGCGTTCTTGTTCTCGCTCTTCTTGTTGCTGCCACTGCCTGATCAGCTCTTTCGCTGCCTGGGGAGTAAAGTAGTCCAGCGCCATCAGCTTGCGGTAGGTGAGGAGCTGCCGCATCTCCAGGGGCATGTCTGCCTTCCGGTAAAAGTAGTGGATGCGGCTGATGTTTTGCTCCATCTCGGCGAACTCCCGCTCCCGCTGCACTTGCTTTTCCCGCTTGAGCACCTCGTGGGGAGCAGACATGCGATTCGGGATCCGCTGCGCGCTGGTGGCTTTGCTAGGGAGAACCCGATGGGCTCCGCTTTGCCGACTGCTGGCGCCGTTGAAACGGTCGAAAAAGAAAGAGAGCATCCCTTAACCTCCCACAAGCAGAGAGAAGGAGGTTGTCTTACACCAAATTAACAATATCAAGTTTAGATGAAGCTGTGAAGCCGCCCGTGATCTGGATCCCTTTTGGGAGAACCTGCACCTTCTCCAGGGCGAGGACTGGACTTCTCCTGGGTCACAGGAGAGCTGAGGCAGAGACAGGGCTTGGCCTGGACAGGCGGACTTATAGCTATGCTTCAGTATTTACATGGATACTTGGACGAAGACAGGGGCAAAGCGCAAAAAGGCTTGCGTGCTTTCACGCATAACGACAGGGATCTTGAATAACGGTACATGGTGCTTCCCCGGAGGCGCTACAGGTGAGATTCGTCGCCGCTCAGCAGCCAGGTAACCGAGACCCCCAGCGCCTTGGCAAAAGCCACCAGCTCTTTGTCGATGACGCGCCGTTTGCCCTTTTCCACCTGGCCGATCTTGACGTAGTCCAACTGCACACCGTATTTGGCCAGACGACCCGCCAGTTGATCTTGGGTCAGTTGCAGCTTCTCCCTTACCCAGCGCACCCGCTCTCCGATCAAGTTGGCCGATGGAGGGTGCTGGTTGAGGTTAGACTCCATAGGAGCAAGAGATTGTGAATATTCTTGTCCAGGCTGAGGAACCCGATGGCTCCCCCGGCGGCCCATGGTAGCCTATGCTGGCAAGGCTACCCCTTCCCTTCTTTACTACTTTATAGAACCTGTTATAGAACCTGTGGGATCCTGCTCGGCAGCAGGCAAGCTAGCTGTCCCCTGGATATCTTACACAAGGTCTAGATCGAAAATCGCTTATGGATGTTTTCGCGCAGGATGCTCTGCTGGCGAGAACTTGGCAGATGGGATCCCTACCACTCCCGCACCCAGCCGGAAAAATTTCCGGGCAAAAAAGAGGGCCATGATCGATTTTCGCTCTCGGCAGGGGGAGAAACTTTTCTAGACTAGGAGGTGACGTTTTCTCCTCACTGGGCCGTGGTTTTCTCTCGTCCTCATCCTGAAGAAGACATTGCCTCATCCCGTCAGGAGCTCGACGATCTGTGGCTTGATGCTGAGTCTGCCTCTCAGGATCCAGCTACAGAGGCCGACCTAGAGCCGAGCGCCAGCGGGTTGCGGCTGAATGAAGACGCCGTCGATCACTACTTGAATACAATTGGTCGGGTGCCCCGCATCGATCACGCGGAGGAGATCGAGCTGTCGCGCAAAATTCAGCAGAAGCTGCTCATCGATCAGGCCCGCAGGGAATGGCGGCAACAGCGGGGGCAGGATCCCAGCGATGAGGAACTGGCGGCAGCCCTGCAGATCCCTGTGGCTACCCTGCGCTCCCGCATCCGCCAGGGGGAGCAGGCTCAGCGTAAGCTGATCAACGCCAACCTGCGCCTGGTGGTCAGTGTGGCCAAGAAGTACCTCAACCGAGGGGTGCCCTTTTTGGACTTGATCCAAGAGGGCAACATGGGTCTCATTCGGGCCACTGAGAAATTCAATGCCGAGCGAGGTTTTCGCTTCAGCACCTATGCCCACTGGTGGATTCGCCAGGGCATTACCCGCTGCATTGCCAACCAAGCCCGGACGATTCGCCTGCCGGTGCATATGGTGGACAAAGTGCGTCTGCTCAAGCGCACCAACCGCGAGCTGATGAAAGCCCGAGGGCGACGGCCCACAGAAGCTGAGCTGGCCGAGGCGCTGGGTATCAAGGTTAAAAAGTTGCGCATGATCCAGCAGGCTGCTGCTTTGCCCCTGTCGCTGGATGTGCCAGTCGGCCAGGAGGGGGAAAGCCGCCTTGGCGATTTGCTGCCAGATGAGCGGCAGGAGCAACCCTTCGAAGGGATCCTGGTGCAATCCCTGCGGCAAGATGTGCGTTCTGCCATGCAAGCCCTAAAGCCAATTGAGAGGAAGGTGTTGGAACTGCGCTATGGGCTGGATGGGCAAAAGGCGAGAACCCTGCGAGAAGTGGGGGATCACTTTAACTTGACGCGGGAGCGGATTCGCCAGATTGAGCGGGATGCTCTGCGCAAGCTGCGTCTAGGCCATCCTTCGCGGGCTTTGGCCCAGTACATTCGCTAGCTTTTGCCGCAGCCTCCCAGGGTTTGGTCGGGGATCCCCGCGCGAGGCGGGTTTTCAGCCCTCGGGATCCGCCTTGCAGCCCCCTAAAATGGTGGTAAGCCAGATCGGGGGGATCCCTATGTCTATCGGTGCCACGCCTGCTTCTGCCAGGGAGTGCTCGCCGCAACAGGCGCAGCTTTGGTTACGAGGGCTGCTCAGCATTGCTTGGGCCGATGGAGAATATAGCCCCGAAGAGCAGCGACTTATCGAAGATCTCATCCGCTCCGACTGGCCAGAAGACCAGGGGAAAGATCTCGCTCCCCTCTCTCCTGAGGAGCTGGCGGCCCAGCTACAGCCGGAGTTGCGGCAAGATTTCCTGCGCACGGCGGTGATGACAGCCGTTGCCGACGGGGTATATTCCGAGCCAGAAGACCGCCTGTTGCACCAGTTGGTCGCTGCCTTTGGACTGGAGCTTCCCCAGCTCCACCTGCTCCGGGCCACGCTGGTCAATAAGGGCGCCACCTCGCCATTGCCGGCAGAGGCTCAGGCCGAGAGCGGCTATACCGACCTTTTGGCTCCCTTGCGCAAGTGGCTGGACGGCATCCAAGTCCGCGACGCGAAGGTAGCCCGCTTCTTGTGCCGTATGATCCCCGGCCAGTGCCCCTTTGAGCGGGAGGTGGTGCTGTTTGGCCGCAAGGTGATACACATCCCCCCCCTGTGCAAGCTCAACCCCCTCTACGACCAGGTGGTGGCCTTGCGCTGCCGCGCCCTCTCCTTCCTGGCAGAGGCGGGGGAAGACATCAGCCAGTACACCTGATGGCTCGCCCTTAAGCATGCCGAGGGCTGCCTCCATCCCTAGCTCCCCTCTCCCTCTAGGAGAAGGGCTGGGGGTGAGGGGTGCTTTTAGGAATGCGTCTGATTGGCAGCCAGCCCCTTAGGAATAGGTTATGTCCGTCTCTCCCAAAGGGATTGCCTCCATCCCTGCCTCGTCCTCTTCCGCGCGCACCTCCCGTAAAAAGGCTTCGAGAGAAGCGTGGGCCTCCGCCTCCAGATCTGCTCCCGCAAGGGTTGTGCCCCCCTCCGGCAGCCAGCCCAAAAGCGGCAGCGGCAAGAGGGTGGACAGGTTGGTTAGCAGCAGCAGCAGCCCCAGATGGCTGAAATCGCTCTCGGTTACCCCCAGCGCGTGCATGAGCAGGGATCCCAACTCTTGAGAGAGAAACCCCGCCAGGTTAAAAGCCGACATCAGCAAGGCGAAGAGGGTAGCTTCGATCCCTGGCGGGCAGAGGCGGGCAGCCAAGACCAGCACGGGCA
The DNA here is from genome assembly GCF_047462335.1 of Synechococcus sp. H60.1. Lineage (NCBI taxonomy): Bacteria > Bacillati > Cyanobacteriota > Cyanophyceae > Synechococcales > Synechococcaceae > Synechococcus > Synechococcus sp. H60.1. The sequence goes on along the minus strand of NZ_JANSJA010000017.1, from coordinate 22,120 downwards.
TAAAGGCAATCTGCCCTGCCACCGTCAGCACCAAGCTATCCCCCAGACTAAACCAGTGATCGTCGATGCCCCAAGCCCGATTGAGGTGATAGACCAAGATGAGGCTGGTTAGGCCCAGCCCGGCCGAAAGAACCGTCATCCAGCCAAATAGAGGCCGCAGCGGGATCCGCCGCAGATACACCTGAAAGATTGCCACCCCCACCAAGCTGGCGATGCTGGTAACCAACCGCACCTGTCCCAAAAACTCCGGCCCAAAGCCGAGATCGGTGGTTACAAAGTAAAATAGGGCTACATCGGCGCTGGGGGTTGCCTGCCAGAGAAAGACAAACAACACCGGCAAGAGAATGCTGGGTTGCCGCAGCGCCCGCCACACCTGTCCCACCTGCTGCCGCAAGGGATCCCAGCCAAAGGAGCAGGCCACCGGCTGATCCACAATTACCCAAGCCGCCAGGGCAATCAGCAGCGGCAACAAGGCCGTCAGCCCGAACACCACCTGCGGCGGGTAGTGGGCCAGGAGCGCCCCCCCGGTATAGGCAGTGAGCAGGGATCCGAAAGCCGTCGCCCCCCAAGACAAAGACTGCAGCGTGCCTGTCCCCGCCCAGTCGCTGCCGTGAACCCGCTCCACCACCAGCGAATCCACGATCACATCCCCCACCGCCACCGCCAGGGATCCCAAAACCATCCACAGCATCGCCCACTCAGCCGTTGGCGCCCACAGGGCCATCCCCAGCCAAGCCCCACATCCCAGCAGCCCAGAGAGCAAGAGGTAGGAACGGCGGCGGTAGCCTGCCAGCGGCAGCATATCCGACAGGAGCCCATAGAGCGGCTTGAGGGTCCAGGGGATCACAGCAAAGCCCATCAACGCCGCCACCTGCGCTGGGCCGAGGCCCAGGCTATCCTTCAAGTAAAAACTGGTAGCCAGCCGCGCCAGCCCCACCGCCCCTTGCACAAAGTACACCAGCAGGATCCCGAACAGTTCCGGCGTCCAGTGGATGTCCTGCAGGGGCTCCAGAGTGGATCGGCGCAGCTGTTGCAGCAGGGGGTGGAGCATGGGCAATCTTGTCCTTGTCGCTTCCTGTCTCTGCCGTTGTCCCGCAGGACTGCTCTTGCAGCATCGTCTTGCCGCAACAATAGCAACAGCAGGAGGTGAGAGTTAAGAACTTCTTTACACTGTAACCTGCTCAACTGGAACCTGCCCAACCGGCCCACGGCTGCGATCCTCCAGACCCCCGCCTGTCAAGGCGCCGGCGGCACTTCTGTAGAGATTCCAAGCCGTGAGCTGCCTCTGGTAGACATGACTGACAATGCGAGGGATCCTTATTTTGAACTGCTCATGAGCTGGCAACGCCCCGATGGTCGCACGGCTGCCCAATTGCGCCCGATTTCCTTTCAGCGTCACTTCACCCGCTACGCTCCGGGCTCAGTGCTGGTGAAGTTTGGCGATACCCATGTCCTCTGCACCGCCAGTGTGGCCGAAGAGGTTCCCCCCTTTTTGCAGAACACCGGCCAAGGCTGGCTGACGGCGGAGTACCGCATGCTGCCCACCGCCACCCAACAGCGCCAGCCGCGAGAGACGCTAAAAGTCTCAGGCCGCACCGCCGAGATCCAACGGCTTATCGGGCGTAGCCTGCGCGCCGCCTTGGATTTCCACAGGCTGGGATCCCGCACCATCACCGTCGATGCAGACGTCCTGCAAGCCGATGGCAGCACGCGCACCGCCGCGATCACCGGTGGCTATGTGGCCCTGCACGACGCCATCACTTGGCTTTACAAACAGGGGCTGCTGGATCCGGCGCAGGGATCCCCCTTGCGGCAGCAGGTGGCGGCCCTTTCGGTGGGGATCGTGCGAGGCGAGGTGCTGGTGGATTTGTGCTACGAGGAGGACAGCCAAGCAGAAGTGGACATGACCATTGTCATGAACGAGCAGGGAGCCTTGATCGAGATTCAGGGCACCGCCGAAGCCGGCTGCTTCGACCGCTCGCAACTGTTGCAGATGTTGGATATGGCCCAGGCCGGCATCCAGGAATTGCTCCAGGCCCAGCGAGAGACTCTAAACTCGTAGCCGACGGGCCTTGTTGCAGCCGGGAGCCCAGCCTGAGCCTTGAAGCGGTTCCGGTCGGGTGGCTGCTGGCCTCGAGAGAAGAAAAGGGTTCCCAGAGTTCTGCTTATTCTGCTTGTGTTTCTCTTTGGTGAAGAAACCATAATGAGATGAAGCAGCCCTGAATCACGGCTTCCTCTGCAAGCTTGGGTGTGTGGCCGAGGTGAATTCATACTCATTTGGCCTCGAGAGGTGGGCCCGGAGGACAGCACATGTCCCATTTTGTGTTTGCATCGGCGGAACTGGCGCCCCTGCTCAGGCAGCAAGCGCGACGGTTTACCACCGGCTATCTGCACCTCCACCTCAAAGGGGGAGATCCCGCCGAGGGCACGGAGCCTTGGGTGCTGACCTACTACTACGGCAGGCTGCTCTTTTCCGCCGATCAACCCCTCAACCCCCAGATCCTGCTAAAGCGCCTATCCCGCTTTATTCCCCGCCTCAACTTGGAATGGTCACAGCGGGCTATCCGAGTGCTACAGGAGCGGCTGATAAAAGACAACTCCCTGCCGGAACTGCTAGAGGCCATCGCCCAGTTGGGCCTGATCAAGCCAGGTGAGCTGGAAGACGCCCTCTGGCTTAACCTGCTCACCGATTTCGATCGCTATCTCTTTGAGCGGGCAGGCACCTGTTCCTTTGAAGTGGAGGGACGGGTTGCCCAAGAAGCCCCCATTGGCGGGTTTGAGTTGGAACCGCTGCTGCAAGAAGCGGCTCGCCGCCACGACCGCTGGGCGGAGTTGAAGGCGGTGATCCCCACGCTGCTGGCGGTGCCAGTGGTCAACTGGGATCGGGTCAACCGCTATCGCCTCACCGACGAACAGCGGCAAAAGCTGCACGCCCTCACCAAGGATGGCCAGTCACTGGAGGCCATTGCCAAGAAGCTGTGTCGGGATCGGCTGGAGGTGGCCAGCCTCTTCGCTGCCTGGGCCAAAAAAGGTCTGGTGAGCCTGCAAACGCCCCCAGAACTGTTGCAGGCCAAGCGCCACGCTTCCACAACCCTCTTGGCGGTGGACGACAGTGTCGTGATGCAAGAAATCCTGCGGCAGTCCCTCTCCAAATATCACGTGATTACAACGGGCAACCCTGCCGAGGTGCTCCCCCTCTTGTTTCAGCACCGGCCTCACCTGCTACTAATGGACATCGCCATGCCCGGGATCGACGGCCTAGAACTCTGCCGCGTTGTGCGCAGCCTGGAAGAGTTCAAGTCCCTTCCTATCCTGATGGTTACCTCGCGGGATAGTTTGCTGGATCGCATCCGCGGCAAGTGGTCGGGAGCAACCGGCTACCTGACCAAGCCTTTTAGCGAAAGCCAGCTCAATGCCGAGGTGGAGCGACTCTTGGCCCAGCAGCAAGATCACCCCTCCCCCCGCTCTCCCCGAGGAGCCAAAACCAATCCGCCCAGCCCAGGGCTGGGATACCTTTTCCCCTTTGGGGATCAGGCCAAGGCCTAGAAGGAGAGCCAAGGAGGCCAAAGCCATGTTTACAGGTCTGGTGCGCAGTTTGGGTACAGCTCAGTTGATCTCCTCTTCACAGGTACGGGTTACCTGCCCAGAGCTACAGCCGCAGTTGGCCTATGGCGATAGTGTGGCGGTGGATGGCCTCTGCCTGACGGTAGTGGAGATCCTGCCCGATGGCTTTTTGGCCGATGTCTCGCCGGAAACGCTGCGCCGCTCGGTTTGGGGCCAGGGATCCGGCCCGCGCACCGTTAACCTCGAGCCGTCCCTACGGGTGGGGGACAAGTTAGGGGGGCATTTCGTCAGCGGCCATATCGATGGGGTGGGGCAACTGTGGGATCAAGCTGCCACTGGCAACGCCTGGGAGCTGAGCTTCAAGGTGCCGGCGGAGATCAGTCGCTACATCGTGCCCAAAGGCAGCGTGGCAGTGAACGGGGTGAGCCTGACTATCGCCGAGGTGCGGCAGGGAGGCTGCTGGTTCAAAGTGGCGGTAATCCCGCAGACCTACCGCGAGACCAACCTCTCCTTGCTGCAGGTGGGGGATCCGGTGAACGTGGAGGCGGACATACTGGGCAAGTATGTGGAAAAATTATTGGGGCTGGCTCCGCCGGAGAGCAACCTCTCCCTGGAGTTTCTAGCCGAGCATGGCTATGTTTAGATCCTGCTAGCCTCTCTCCCACCTCATGATCCGCCCAGAAGAAGTCAAGCGCCTTCGCGGCGCCAATGTCTACTTAGTTGGGATGATGGCCAGCGGCAAGTCCACACTGGGAGCTGAGCTGGCAGCCCAACTGCGCTGCCCATTTTTTGACACTGACGTGCTGGTGGAGCAGGTGGCAGGTTGTTCCATCACCCAGATCTTTGCCGAGCAGGGGGAGACCCACTTCCGGGAGCTGGAAACCCAGGTGTTGGCCCAGTTGAGCAGCTACACCCGCCTGGTAGTTGCCACGGGGGGCGGCATCGTGTTGAGGCCCAAGAATTGGAGCTATTTGCACCACGGCCTCACCGTTTGGCTGGATGCGGCCCCTGAGCTCATTTGGCAACGGCTGAGCCGGGATCCCGGCCAACGGCCCCTGTTGCAAACCCGCGATCCCCAGGCCGCTTTGCAAAGGCTAATGCAGGAGCGAGAACCTTTCTACGCCCAGGCCGATGTGCGGGTGCCCATCCGGTCAGAAACCAGCCCGTCCCAGTTAGCCGAACAGGTTTGGCAGGCCATTTGCGCCCGCTTGCGAGCCCAGCCGCCTTGCAACCCATGAAGCCCATAAAGTGCAATGCAGCGGCGCCCACAGTATTTCTAAGCGCCTCTGTTCTTCTATCTTACGAAAATCAAATTCAACACGGCAGAGTAGCTTAGTAGCCCTCCGTCCTGCTAGCGCAAGTAGTGCGGGGTAGAAAAGCCTTCGAGCAGCTTTAGCTGCTCACCAATGATGCGGGTCGTTACTATAGCTTTGGCTCACCACTCAGCAACCATAGACTACGGCTGTCAGCAGGTTCTGATTCAGGACAGAAAGCTAGTAGCCCTACTGGAGTACCTCTGCCAGCAGTCCAACAAGGTCTACGATAGGGCTCTGCCCCAGCTTGGCCGGCATAGGGATCCCTTGTGTTTTAGGATGGGGAGGGTTTTGGCCGAGGGAACTGGGCCGGGAGCCGTCCGCCTCAGCAAAACAAAGGTCATCGCGATAGGGAGGGCATTGTGGTGCAAGCCAGGATTTTGTTTGCAGCGGCGGAAGCAGCACCCCTGGCAAAGGTGGGGGGCATGGCGGATGTGGTGGGATCCCTGCCCGTCGTTTTGCGCAAGCTGGGTCAGGATGTGCGCATCATCATGCCCCTGTACGGGTTTCTCTGGGACAAGTTCGGCCCGGAACCGGAGCAATATCCCCGCTCCAAGGATCCCATCTGGTCCAAACAGGTCATGGGCCAGGTGGCCGATATTTACGAAAGCGTTTTGCCCGGCACCGATGTGCCCCTTTACCTGGTCAGCCACTACTGTTTTGCCCCCCATCGCATCTACTACGGCGAGGACGAGTTCTGGCGCTTTACCTTCTTCGCCAATGCCGTGGCCGAGTTTGCCTGGACCTACTACCCCTGGAGGCCCAACATTATCCACTGCCACGACTGGCACACCGGCATGATCCCGGCCTGGATGCACCAGGCTCCTGACATCGGCACCGTCTTTACCATCCACAACCTGGCCTATCAAGGGCCCTGGCGTTGGCAACTGGAACGCATGACCTGGCTGCCCTGGTATTTTTCCGCCCACAACACCATGGCTGCCGGGATCCTCTATGCCGACCAGGTGAATACGGTTTCGCCCACCTACGCCATGGAGATCCGCACCAGCCTCCATGGAGAGGGCCTACAGGATCTGCTGGCCTGGAAGGGAGAGCGCCTGCGCGGGATCCTGAATGGGATCGACACCGAGAAGTTCGATCCCCGCACCGATCCCGCTCTTGAGGCTAATTTCAGTATCGACGACCTAAGCGGTCGGGCGGTGAACAAAGCCGCGTTACAGGCCCGCCTGGGCTTGACCGTCAACCCCGACGTGTTCCTGATGGGCATGGTGGCCCGTTTGGTGGAACAGAAAGGGATCGATCTGCTCATCCAAACCTTGGATCGCTTTTTGGCCTATAGCGATTCACAATTTGTCTTGCTGGGCAGCGGCGAAGCCTACTACGAGGGGCGGCTCCGGGAGATGGCCGAGCGGCACCCGGGCAGAATAGCCTATCAACAGGGTTACCAGCCGCAACTGGCCCAGTTGATCTACGGAGGAGCAGACGCCTTTTTGATGCCCAGCCGCTTTGAACCCTGTGGCATCAGCCAGATGATCGCCATGCGCTACGGGTGTGTGCCCATTGCCCGCCGCACAGGAGGGCTGGTGGATACGGTCAGCCATCACATTCCCAGCAAGGGGATCGGTACGGGCTACTGCTTTGACCGCTACGAAGCCCTGGACTTCTACACCTGCTTGGCGCGGGCTTGGGAGGCTTTCCAGCACAAAGACACCTGGCAGGCGCTGCAAAAGCGGGGCATGGCCACCGATTTCAGTTGGCATCGCTCGGCGCTGGAATACCTGCACATGTACGAGCTGATTATGAACTTGCCGCTGTTGCCGGAAAAGACCTCCTCTCAGACTCAACCCGCCCCATCCCTGCCCAGTTAGTTCCACTCCCGCCAAGGCTGCGCAGCCACCTCCTCGGTAACCCCTGGCTGAGGGGATCCCTGAGCTGCGGCGGAGGTACCCGGAGTGAGATAAAGTAGAACGGGTTAACGAGGTTTTGAGGATTGCCTGCCAATGTTCGGACGACGTCCTGCTGTTGTTGGCCAAGGTCGGCGCCAAGACGCCACTGTCCAAGGGCTCAACTTTCTACGCCGTTCTTGGGCGCGGCTGGTTGTGGCGGTGTTGCTTGGCCTTGTCCTGGGCGTCGGCTCGACTCTCTGGGCTACAGCTCAAGAGCTACCCGCCGGACAGCAGCTCATTCCCAACCCGCAGCAGTTTCGCGCTCTCGAACAACCCAGCAACGCCCTTAGTGTGTTGCGAGCTGAACAACTGGCCGCCGAGGCCGATGCTGCCATCCAGGCGCAAAACTACGACCAGGCTATCCAGCTTCTGCAACAGGTGTTCGACGCCTACAACCAGCGCTCCAACTACCACCAGGATCTCTCCCGCGCTTTTGCCGGGATCCAAAACCGCATCTCCGAAGAGCAGCGGGAGCTGGCCCGCGTTGCTGCCCAAGCTCGGGATCAGGCTGCCTACGATTTGGCCGTGGTCTATCGGGCTGCCGGACGTCCTGAGGAGGCCGTGGGCTGGCTGATCCAGGTCATCAAGAGCCAGACTCCAACCCGGGAGCTGGGCACCCAGGCCTACCAGCAGCTTCTGGAGATTGGCTTTGTCAGCACTCCCTTCCCCTAGCGCTGCTCTTCCAGCTTGCGATAGAAAGCCAGCGCCGTTTGCCCATAGGCCCGCTGGTCAAAGCGCAGCAGGGATCCCACCTGGTCGGGTAGCTTCTGGCCGCTGCGATGCTCGACGATCAAAGTTCCGCCTGGCTTGAGGAGGGGCGGGATCAGCGGCAGTAGGGGGTCATACAGACCCGCCGCGTAGGGGGGAGCAAAGTAGACGTAATCAAAGGGATCCAAACCCAGTCCTCGGCTGAGCAGCTTGCGGGCATCTCCCTGGATCACCTGAAAAGCTTGCCCCGGCTGGGCCACCTTGGTCCAGTTGGCCTGGATAAGGCGACAGGCAGAAGCGGCGATCTCGATCCCGGCCACAAAAGCCGCCCCCTGGCACAGGGCTTCTGCCCCCACCGTACCGGCCCCACAGCAGAGATCCAGCCAGCGACAGCCCTCCACCTGCCCTCGCAAGATGTTGAACAAGGCTTGCCTCACCCGGCCAGGGGTGGGTCGAGTACCCAGGCCGGCAGGGGTCTGCAGCGCTCGTTTGCCGCTGATGCGCAAGCCCATAGGCATCTATCAAGGGGTAGGTGTGGCAGGCAACTGGCCGGTCAACCCGCTGCGCTGGGCGGCGCGATCCCGTTCCATCTGGATTTGCGACACCAAAGCTTCAGGCAACTGGGCAGAAGCCTGCAGAGCTTGATCGAAAAGGGGGACAGCCTCCCGGTCTTGACCCTTGGCAACCAAAATTTGCGCCTTGAGGTAGTAAAGCTCAGGGTTGTTACAGGAAGCAGCAATAGCCCGATCCACCGCCTCCAGCGCCTCGTCAAAGCGTTGCATATCCCGATAGGCCAGGGCTTGGCCGCGGTAGGACAAATACTCAGGCGCTGCCAGGCGAAACTGATTCAAAGCCTTCTCCCGGTAGGTCAGCAGCAAATCCATATAGCCGTTGAGAAGATTCAACTCAGGGTCGCTGCTGTCCACGGCCTGGGCAGCCCGGATGGACGCAAACAATTGGTTGAGGGTGGGCAATGCCTTGGGCAGCCCGATCACCACCCCCTCCCGCACCACGATGTTGGCCGCCTCCAGCCCATAGCCCACGCCCTCATACAGGTTGCCGCGCAGAGGATCCGTCTTTTTCAGCTCGGCAGCCACCTGGCGGGTTTGGGTGGCCAACTGGGCAAAAGCATCCAGATCCCCCTCTTGGTAGGCCAGCGCCGCCAGCAAGGCATAGACCATTGGCTCGTCGGGGGAAGCTTTCTTGGCTATTTCCAGCTTCTCTCGGCTCTGGGTGTAGCGACCTGCGCAGAAAAACTCCTCAAATGCCGCGGCCACCTCAGGGCTGATGGGGCGGGCATTGGCCCCGCTGCGAAACGGATCCTGCGCCCAAACCGGCAAGGCGGATCCCCATACCCAGCACAGGATCCCCACGAGCTTGGCCCACCTGCCGAACTTGTCGCTTCTCATCCCCTGGCCTCAACACCCACTACGAACTTTTAGCGAATCGGCGCGCACTTGACCTGCTCTTCAGCGCAGCATTTGCGCAATCGCAGCAATGGCTGCGTCCTGAACCAACTCATTGGTCTCGTGAGCCAGGAGATCGTGCAAGGGATCCAGGGCGCGCGGATCCCCGATTTGGCCGAGGGCGCGGGCTGCCGCCTCCCGCACCGCCGGTTCGCCGTCAGAAAGCTTGGTCAGCAAAGCCGGCACCGCCTCAACTGCACGCATTTGACCCAACTGATAGATGGTTTGCAGTTGGGCCTCAAGAGGGGTTGTCGCAGTTGTAGGAACAGAGCTGTACACAGAGATGCCAGGAGAGTAGCCGTAGTAGCCTCGGCTTGCCATGGCGATGGCCGAAAGGGCCTGCAACGCCTCTAGGGCATGATACCGCTCTGCCTCATTCATATGCGGCAATTGGGCCACCAGGTCGTCAAAGGCTTGCTGCACAGGGTCAGCAGCCGCAGCCTGTTGGACAATGCGAGTGAGGTTTTGGTCGGCCTGCATCTGTTGCCAAGACTGGAGCATCGCCAGGCCGGCAACCACCAAAGCAGCATCGGCCAAAACAGCCAGCAGCGCCATCCCGCCCCAAATCTTGCTGCGACGGCTGAGCTTTCGCATCTGCTTATCCACGTAGACGAAAGCTTGGTGCTGCCGCTCCCAAAAGTCAGGGGCCACCTGCAGAGTTTGGGCGCTCAGATCAGGAGACAGAAGGTTTTCCTCGCGGGCCACCTCCAAGTTTTGCAGCCTCTGGTTTAGGCGAGAAAAGTGTTTCGTCCAGAGCCAAGTAAACATCAGGTTCCATCCTCTCTTCGAGCCTGCCAATGGAGCCAAATCCCTCTGACCCAGCAAATCTACGGACTCGCGCTTGCATCCGGGATCAGACTTAGCTTGCCGCTTTTCCCCTGCCGAGGGGAGAACTTAAGCGACAGGATAACAAAAGCCTCGGCCCCCCACCAGCCGGTCTTGACCAGCGGGTCAGGCGGTGCAGGCCCCGGTCTTTAGTCCTGGGGATAAGTCGCCTAATCCTGGCGCTGCATAGCCTGGAGTAGTGCAACAGCAACATCGACACTCCCACCGACTAAAGTCGGGGGATTCTTACGCAGTCCACAGACGGACTCGCAAAGGCGCTGTCAAGACGCTCCTAGACGGCTCCCTGGAACCCAGTCTCAAGGTTCCGCTGACTTGTTGACTTACAGCACTGTCCGGGCCTTTCACCGGGGTAGGTGCTTGCTTAGCAGCAGTTATGGCATTGAACAGCAGCTAAAGCCGCTCTAAGGCTTTTCCGCCCCGCACTAATCGCGCTAGCGGGACGGAGGGCTACCAAGCTACTCTGCTGTGTTATGAGCCGACATCAACATCCAGTGCAAGTATCTGGGCTTAGGCCCAGGGGCTGGAGTTATGGCCTCCCCCCACGGGCGTGCGGTGGCAACTACAGGGGGAGTCGGAGGGGGGTCAGGTCATCTCGGGGGCAGGGCAGGCTTGGGCATACCATTCGTAGAGACCCTCTGCCGTGGTGAGCCAAGTTTGGGGACGGGATCGGATGTGCTGGAGCGCTTTTTTCAGGGATCCCACCCGCAGCGGTTGCCCGACGATGAAAGGGTGCAGGCCAATGGCCATAATGCGAGGGAAGCGTTCTCCCTCTTGCCAGAGTTGATCGAACTGAGCGATGAGGGCTTGGGCAAAAGCTTCTGCTGCTAGGCGGGCACTGAGACAGAGAGTGATGTCGTTGGCTTCCAAGGTGTAGGGGATCGCCAGGAGAGGGCCAGCGGCAGTTTGTAGCCAGTAGGGCTGATCATCGTTCACCCAGTCGGCGGTGTAGCGGATCCCGGCAGCTCTGAGCAAGTCAAAAGTATTCTCGCTAACGGAAAACCCCGGCGTTAGCCAGCCCCAGGGACGAAATCCCACTGTCTTCTCCAAAAGGGACAAGCTGCGTTCAATCAGCTCCTCTTCTGCCTGGCGGGTCAGGCCGCTGTGGCCAGTGGAGTTGTTCCAGCCATGAGCCATCACCGACCAGGAGTGGTGGCGGATCCCCTCAAGGATGGGGGGATATAGCTCCACCATTTCGGCGTTCAAGGCAGCAGTTCCTGGGATCCCCAGCTCTGCGAACAACTCAAACAGGCGCCAAATCCCCACCCGATTGCCGTAATCCCGCCAGCCATAGTTGGCGATCTCGGGCGAGGTGGTGAGATGGGGCTGGATGGCAGTACCCAACTTGCCAAAGGTGAAGTGCTCGATGTTGACCACCACATAGACAGCCACCCGCGCCTGATTCGGCAGGCTCAGCGGGTTTCGCTTGGGCAAGGCTGAGTAGGCAGGCGGCAGCATAACCCACTCCGAAGGGCCTACAAGCACCGAATACTGAGCATAGCTGAGCACCGTCCAGCCTTGCTGCTTGTTCCTGCTTCCAGAGCCCGCAACCGGCTAGAGAAATCTCCACAAGGGTAACTTTCTCCAGGGCGAGCGCTGCGCGAGTGGGATAACTAAGCGATCTTTACTGGCAACGAAACACTTTTCGGCCCAGCGGCATTTCCCGCCGTTAGCGGCATCGCGTTTGCGCCGGCGGACTGTGGGCCCTAGGCAGTTGGCTGGACGGACAAAACCTGTCTGTCCACTCCCAGTTCCCCAAAGAGAAGATCCCCAGGGGCAACCGAATCCTGGCAGATTCCTTCAGTCTACGCTCAGATAAGCTCGCTGACCGGGAAGCGATCCAGCATTTTTTGGGCTTCGCGAGCGTTTTCCCGCAACTCCACCGGCAGATGGGGTAGGTAGGGAATCTGGGAGAGCAAATCCAGCGTGCGGCGGATGAGGCGCACGATATCTCCAGCATCCAGGTTGGTGCTGGCCTCTAGCTTTTCCCAGGGGATCCCTTGGGCCCAGTGTTCCACGATCCCGGCCAGACCGGGCTCGAACCCAATCGGCACATGAAACACTTGGTGTTGCCGCTGGCTGCGGAAGAGTTGCCGCCGCAGGCCTCGCAAGCCCTGCAGCACATCCTCGACTAGCCCGGAAGTCCGCAGCCGGCTGTAGGTTCCTGAACGGGGAGGCTCGGCCACCAGGGCAGCGATCACCCCAGCCAAGTGATGGGGAGCGCAGCCTAGACATTCGCCAGAGAGCAGGGCCAGCGCCAACCAGAGCTCGTTATCTCCCCGCAGAGCGGCCACCACCTCTCCACTGGCGGTAGGTTGGTACCCCTGCAGACAGTCGAACTCCTGCAACACACCCACCAGGGCCATAAACTGCTGCCAGCGCAACTCTTGTACCGAGTCGCTTTGCCGCTCCAGGTGCTGCAGACGCTTGAGCAGGCGCTGGCGCTTTTCCTGTAAACCCAGTAGCTTTTTCCCAACTTTGTGGGCAGGGTTTTCGCGGATGCGGGCTTCCAGGGCGCGGATCTTTTCCTCTTGGGCTTGGATGTGGGGAAAAGCCAACAGGCGCAGGGTGGGATCCGGCTCGGCTTCTCGCTGATTGAGCAGGTAGCGCAAGATGCGTCGTTCTTCCCGCCGTTGCGCCTGCATTTTTTCATAGCGGGCAATATCTTCAGCAGAAATATCTCCCAAGAGGCGATCGATCGCTTCCAGCTCGGCGCGCGTGCGCTGGAGCTCCTGTTGTTCGGGTAACTTTTGCAGTGAGAGCAAATACTGGCCAAAGCTACGGTTAATGAGATCCCGCGCCGCCTCCAAAGAGTGCTTTTGCAGCAAATTCAGCACCATGCCATAGGTGGGGGTAAACTGGCTCACCAAGGGATCTGCCCCCGCCGTAGCCAGCCGCGCCGCCTCCTGCGCCCCTTCAAAGGGGGATTGCAACGTCACCACATGCCCGATCACATCTTTGCCCCGTCGTCCGGCCCGGCCCGACATTTGCATAAACTCAGAGGCAGTCAAGAGACGGTGGCCGTTATCGGTGCGCTTGGAAAGAGAAGAGATGACCGTGGTGCGGGCGGGCATGTTGATCCCGGCGGCCAGCGTCTCGGTGGCAAAAACCAGCTTCACCAGCCCCTGCTGAAACAGATGCTCCACCAGGCCCTTCCAGGCGGGCAACATGCCGGCATGGTGGGCGGCAATACCCCGGTAGAGGGCATCCAGTTGATCCCGACGCACGGCTTCCGGCGTTTCCCGGCAAAAGCGGTCGATCTGCTCGGCCAACTGCTGCCGTTCTGCCTCGCTGGCGATCAAATCCAAGTTCCCCACACCGGCCACCGCCAGGTCGCAGCCTTTGCGGCTGAAGATGAAATAGATGGCCGGCAACATGTCCCGCTGGCGCAAGTTTTCTACCACCTGCACCATATCCGGTACCCCCCCGTAGGAGGACTGGCCGGACTTGGGGAGTTTGCTTTTCAGGCGGCGATTGCACACCCACTGGCCTGACTCGGTTTGCTCCAGCAGGGGGAACAGTCCTTTGCGATTGGCAAAGTGAAATTGCAGTGGCACCGGGCGATGGCTGGAGTCGATCAGTCGGGTGGGACCATGCACCTGGTTCATCCAGTCGGTGAGCTGGTCGCTGTTGGCCAGGGTGGCCGAGAGGGCAACAAGCTGGATGTGGGCAGGGCAGTAGATGATGGCTTCTTCCCAGACAGTGCCCCGCTGCTGGTCGTTCATGTAGTGGCATTCGTCCAGGATCACCGCCTGCACATCCCGCAAGGGATCCCGGCTCAGGGCCTCCGCCGCTTCCCACGCATCCATCTCGCTGCCGTAAGCCCCCTGCTGGACGGCGAGAGAGAGCGGCGTGCCGTAGAGCATGTTGCGGAAGATCTCAGTGGTCATCACCAAGATCGGCGCCTCCCGGTTAAGGGAGATGTCGCCAGTGAGGAGGCCAACCTGCTCTGGGCCGAATTGCTGGCCGAAATCGCGAAACTTTTGGTTGGAAAGAGCCTTCAGCGGGGTTGTATAAAAAACCCGCTTGCCCTGGGACAAAGCCCGATAGATGGCATATTCTCCGATCAGGGTCTTGCCAGATCCGGTGGGAGCACAGACCACCACCGATTCCCCTGCTGCCAGAACCTGAATGGCCCGGATCTGAAACTCGTCCAGCTCGAAGGGGAAAAGCTGCCGCAACTCGTCCAGCAAATCGGTTGCCGGGGAGAGGAGCGGGTTCATGGGATCCGAAAAATCATGGGAAAACAACCTAAAAGCGAGCCACCTCGCTGCCGCTTGTGTGCTATATCCTCCAGGATACAAGCTTGATCCGGGTGTTGGCTCTGGGTTGCGAGTCTTGCCGCTGGGGAAGAGCCAAGCCTCGGCAATGCTAAAATGAGGTGCCATCGCCGGGTGCCATCGTGCTGGTTGTAATCGACAACTACGACAGCTTTACCTATAACCTGGTGCAATACCTGGGGGAGCTGGGGGCCCAGGTACGGGTTTTTCGCAATGACGAGATCTCAGTGGCCGAGCTGCGCCAGATGCAGCCGGAGGCGGTGGTCATCTCGCCGGGGCCAGGGCGGCCTGAGGATGCCGGCATCTCGCTGGAGCTGATTCGGGAGCTGGGCTCCGAGCTGCCAATCTTGGGCGTCTGCCTGGGGCACCAGTGCATTGGCCAGGTCTACGGGGGGCGCATCGTGCCCGCCCCTGAGCTGATGCACGGTAAAACCTCGCTCATCTACCACCAGGGGGTGGGGGTGTTTGAGGGGCTGAGCCAGCCGTTTGCGGCCACCCGCTACCACAGTTTGGTCATCGAGGCTTCCACCTGTCCTGACGAGCTAGAGGTGACGGCCCAAACCTGCGATGGCACTATCATGGGGGTGCGCCACCGCCGCTATCTCCACGTGCAGGGCGTGCAGTTCCACCCGGAGAGCATCTTGACCGCTGAGGGCAAGCGCCTGTTGAGCAACTTCCTGCGCTTGGCGCAACTCCATGCCTTAGGAGCGCCTCAGCCAGCGGCTGCCGTGGTTGCGTCAGGGATCCCCACCCCATGAAGCGTCGCCAGCTTTTGCAAGCCAGCGCTAGCCTGCTGGGATCCCTTGCCGTGGGGGGTCAGCGAGTAGGTGCCCAAACGGCCCCTTCCCCAGGGGGATCCCTGGAGTTTACCCCCCAGAGCCTGCAACTGACCTGGCTGCACCACAGTTGCGTTTTGTTTGAGGGGGAGGGGAAGCGCTTTCTGGTCAACCCCTTTCGGCCGGGGGGCTGCACGGCTGGCTATCCTCCTCCCAGCGTTAAGGCCGATCTGGTGCTGCTCAGCAGCCGCCTCCTGGACGAAGGGGCCCTGGACGTGGTGCCCGGCAACCCTAAAGTGCTGTTTCAGCCGGGGGACTACGTCATCGATGGGATCCGCGTGCAGGGGGTGCGCATGCCGCGGGGCCCCCGCTTTGGCCTCAACGTGGGCTGGCGCTGGCGCATGGCCGGGATCGACGTTGTTCATTTGGGAGGGGCCCTGCAGCCCATTGGCCGGGAACAGTCCATCCTGCTGGCTCGCCCTGACCTCTTGCTGGTGCCGGTGGGGGGTGGGCCGAAAAACTACGATCCCGAGGCGGCCAAGGCAGCCATCGAAGCGCTGCAGCCCAAGTTGGTCATCCCGACTATGTATCGCACCGCCGCCGCCGAGGCGTCCCAATGCGAGCTGCAACCTTTAGCAGCGTTTTTGCGCCTCTTTCCCGCTGCTGCTGTGCAACCTGCCCTCAGTAATCCCTTGCTGCTTTCGGCCCAGGCCCTGCCCAGCCAAGGGATCGCCATCCTGTTCTTTGAGGAGTAGGGCCATGGAGCGTAGGTGGTGGGCTGTGGGTGCCGGGCTGGGATCCCTGCTGGTAGGGGGGCTGGGGTTCTACGGCTACTCCCTGCCAGAAGATCCGCAAGTCCTGGCCACCGCCAACCCGCTGCGGCTGCAACTGGCTCTCTGGCTGGGGAAAGACGCCAATGTCGTCGAGGAGCGGGGCAAGACGGCTCTGTTCTTCGTCGAAAGTGGCCTCAACACCCGCCTTTTGCTGGCCGCTGGGGCGGATCCCAACCGGTTAGATCGCGGCGGAGCCAGCCCCCTGCACCAAGCTGCCCGCCTGGGCAATCCTGAAGTGACCAAGGCTTTGCTCGAGGGAGGTGCTAACGTCAATGCCCGCTTCGGGGCCGGCGGCCTGCCCCTACATTTTGCCGCTTGGTCGGGCAACCCCGAGGTGGTGCGGCTGCTGCTGGAGCATGGCTCCGAGATTGACGAGCCGGACGGCTACGGCCTCACCCCCCTGCGCATTGCCCAGGACATGAGGCGCTGGGAAGCTGCGATTCTGCTCTCCCAATGGCCCCGTCCTACCTCAGGTCAGCCCCAGCCTCGCTGATCGTCTATCCTGAAGCGGGGTTCTACCACCCCAGCACCCAGGCAAAAATCAAAGGCGCCACGATGGTAGCATCCGACTCGATGACGAACTTAGGTGTGTCAACCCCCAGCTTGCCCCAGGTGATCTTCTCGTTGGGGACTGCCCCCGAGTAGGAGCCGTAGCTGGTGGTGGAGTCGCTGATCTGGCAGAAATAGCCCCACAGGGGGATCCCTTTGCGGCCCAGGTCTTGGTGCAGCATGGGCACCACGCAGATGGGAAAATCGCCAGCAATGCCGCCGCCAATCTGGAAGAAGCCGATGGAGCACTCTGCCGAGGTACGTGTGTACCAGTCCGCCAGCTGGATCATGTACTCAATGCCCGTGCGGACGGTGTGGACATGGCGGATCTCACCGGTAATGCAGTGGGCAGCGTACATGTTGCCGGTGGTGGAGTCCTCCCAGCCCGGCACGTAGATGGGCAAGTTGGCCTCCATGGCCGCGTAAACCCAGGAATCCCGCGGATTGATCTGGTAGTAGGGCTCCAGCCGGCCGCTGCGCAGGATGCGGTAGATGAACTCGTGCGGGAAGTAGCGCTCCCCGGCCTGGTCGGCAGCGATCCACTCTTCCAGCAGAGCTTTTTCCAGGCGCCGCATCGCCTCTTCTTCCGGGATGCAGGTATCCGTTACCCGGTTCAGGTGCCGCTCCAGCAGCTCCTGCTCCTGCTGCGGGCTGAGGTCGCGGTAGTTGGGCACCCGCTCGTAGAAGTCGTGGGCGATGAGGTTGAAGATGTCTTCCTCCAGGTTGGCGCCGGTGCAGGAGATGGCGTGCACCTTGTTCTGCCGAATCATCTCAGCCAGGGAAAGCCCCAGCTCTGCCGTGCTCATGGCACCGGCTAAGGTCACCATCATCTTGCCGCCTTTTTCCAGGTGAGCACAGTAGCCCTTGGCCGCATCCACCAGGGCGGCGGCGTTAAAGTGGCGAAAGTGATGCTCAACAAATTGGCTGATAGGGCCTTTGGCCACTGCTTCTGGGGTTATCATTGTTGAGTTCCTAAGCGAGACGGGTTCGCCTTCCCAAAGCACAGATTTTACATCCTAACCAAGCCTAAGAGTGCTGGCAAGCTTTTAGGGAGTTTTGGACATTGCCGGCATGGCCATTGCTCTGGAGTACGTTCGCGAAATCTACCATCGGCCGCTGCTGCAGTTGGTGTTCGAGGCGCAAGCGGTGCACCGACAGCACTACCCTCCCAACCGGGTTCAACTCTGCGCCCTTGTCAACATCAAGTCGGGCGGCTGCCCGGAAGACTGCGCCTATTGCCCCCAAAGCGCCCGCTACTCGACAGGGATCGAGACCTATCCCTTGATCTCCCTGGATTCGCTGCGCGAGCAGGCCATGGCTGCTCAAAAAGCCGGTGCCACCCGGCTATGTATGGGCGCTGCTTGGCGGTCAGCCCCGGAAGGGGAGGCGTTTGAGCGGGTGCTGGAGATGGTGCGCACGGTGCGCGAGCTGGGGATGGAAGCCTGTGTCACTTTGGGGATGGTGTCGGCTGCTCAGGCGCAGCAGTTGGCGGCGGCTGGGCTGACGGCCTACAACCACAATCTGGACACCTCGCCGGAGTTCTACCCCCGCATCATCACGACGCGCACCTACCAGGATCGCCTGGAGACTCTGGCCCATGTGGGGGCAGCCGGCCTGCAGATCTGCTGTGGCGGCATTGTCGGCCTTGGGGAGACCGACGAAGACCGCATCGCCCTACTGCATGTTTTGGCCAACCTGACGCCCCCGCCGACTTCGGTACCCATCAACGCGCTGGTGCCGGTGGCTGGCACGCCCCTGGGCCAGCTTCCCCCTCCCGATCCGCTGCTGTTGGTGCGCACCATCGCCACGGCTCGGCTGCTGCTGCCCAGAGCCCAGATCCGGCTCTCGGCAGGGCGGAAAAACCTGTCCGAGAGCGACCAGGCGCTGTGCTTCTTAGCAGGCGCCAATTCCATCTTCACCGGCGAAAAGTTGTTGACCACGCCTAACCCAGGCTCGGCCGCCGATGCGGCTTTGCTTGAGAAGCTAGGCCTGCAACCCCTCTAGAAGCATTTCCTTTTGCGCCTTTAGGATCCCTAGTTGGAGATCTAGGCGTGTCCCTTCTGTTGTAACAATCTTTTCAGAAAATCTAACCCTTTCTTAACCCTGTCGGCAGCCATGTCAAAATGGTGGCGACAGCGTTCTCCAGGGTTGTTACGTCGGGTTCATGTCTCCTGTCAGCACTGCCGAGCCCCTTGTCAACGTCCAATCGCCTGAGTCAGCTTCTTCTCCTCCAGAGCCCTCACCTGGGGAGACTGCGGAGCCGACAAGGGGAGGGGGCTTTTGGGGATCCCTGCGGCGCTGGTGGGCGCGCTGGAAACACAAGCTGCGCCTGGAGACCCAGTTGCTCTTTGTGGCCACGCTGGTGGTCTCGCTGGTGGTGAGCAGCTTCACCTTCTGGGCCATCAGCACTGTGCAGCAGGATGCCCGCTTCAACGAGGCCCGCTTTGGCCGGGATCTGGGATTGCTGTTGGCAGCCAATGTCGCTCCCCTGATTGCCGAAGATCGCATCGGCGAAGTGGCCCAACTGTCGCGGCAATATTTTGAGAGCACCAGCAGCATCCGCTATTTGCTCTACGCCGACCCGGAAGGGAACATCTACTACGGGATCCCGTTTTCCAACCAGGAGGTGAAAACCTCCCTCAGCCTTACCCGCCGCATCCAACTGCCGGACAACCGCCCGCCTGCCGAGGGCCAGCCGCTGGTGCGCACCCACCTCACCCCCGCCGGGCGGGTGACGGACATTTTTGTCGGCATCTATCATCAGGGCCGCTTTTTGGGCACCCTTGGCCTCGGCATCAACCCCAACCCCGCCCTCGTGCGCTCCACGCAACTGGCGCGGGAGGTCTCGATTGGGGTGTTTTTGGCAGTGTGGGTTCTGGCCATCCTGGGATCCGTGGTCAATGCCCTCACCATCACCTACCCCATCAAAGAACTGGTCAAGGGCGTCCAGGAGATCACCAAGGGCAACTTCAAGCAGCGCATCGACCTGCCCTTTGGGGGAGAGCTGGCCCAGCTCATCGACAGCTTTAACGAGATGGCGGAGCGGCTGCAGAGCTACGAAGAGCAGAACATCGAAGAACTGGCCGCCGCCAAAGCCAAGTTGGAGACGTTGGTTTTCTCTATCGTCGATGCCGCCATTTTGTTGGATGCCGAGTTTCGGGTGCTGCTGCTCAACCCGGCGGCCTCTCGCATGTTCGGCTGGGAAGGGGATCCCGTCTTGGGCAAGCCTTTGCCGGAGCTGTTGCCGGAGGATCTGCGGCAGCAGTTGGCCCGCCCCCTGATGCAAATTGCCCGCGGGGATCAAGAGGCAGAGGAAATTCGCGTCAACCTCAGCGGCCCCATCAAGCGCGTCGTTCGCATCCTGCTGTCGCCGGTATCCGACCCGCGGCGGCAAAACCTCAAGGGGATTGTAATGACGGTACAGGACATCACCCGCGAGGTGGAGCTCAACGAGGCCAAGGCCCAGTTCATCAGCAACATCAGCCACGAGCTGCGTACCCCCCTCTTTAGTATTAAGTCTTTTATCGAGACCCTCTACGAGTACGGCGAGCAGATGTCGCCAGAGGAGCGGCTGGACTATCTGGAAATTGCCAACCGCGAAACCGATCGCCTCACCCGCTTGGTCAACGATGTGTTGGATTTGTCGCGTCTGGAGTCGGGCAAGCAGTACCACTTCGAGGCCGTCGATATCGCGGCGGTGATCGAGCAGACCCTGCGCACCCACCACCTGCAAGCCCGCGACAAAGGGATCCAGTTGCGCAAGTTTGTCGATCCGGATCTGCCCCTGGTGTGGGGCAACTACGATCTGCTGCTGCAGGTGATGACCAATCTTTTGGGCAACGCTCTCAAGTTCACGCCGTCGGGAGGTCTGGTGACGGTGCATGCCCACCTGGTGGTGCAGGCGGATGGATCCCCGCAGGCGGTGCGGGTGGCGGTGGCCGATACGGGCATCGGCATCGCCCCGGAGGATCAAGAGCGGATCTTCGACCGCTTTTTCCGCGTCGAGAACCGCGTCCACACTTTGGAGGGCACCGGCCTGGGCCTGGCCATTGTGCGCAACATTCTGGAGAAGCACTACACCCGCATCTGCCTGGAAAGCAAGCTGGAACAGGGATCCACCTTCTGGTTCGACCTGCACCTATACACCGAAAACGGGCCGCTGGAGTTTGCCACCCAGCCCGGCGAAACGGATCCCCCCAGTTGCCGCTGGCGGGAGCGGCCCCACCCAACCTCCTAAACTTGGAAAGCAGACGCCGGGCAACCCACTGGGGTTAGGCCCCGAGCCGCAGGGATCCCTGTCCAGGGTTGTTCTACAGTAAAGAAGGTTTTAACTGCCCAGTTTTGCCATGCCACCTCGCTGGCCCCGCAAGCCCTCCCGTCGGGATCCTGAGTTTCGCAAGCTGGATGACCGTTACACCTACGCGGCCCATCTGGCGGTTTTTCTCTGCAGTGCCTCGGGACTGGTGTTTTTCCAGCAGTTGTACCGAGCCGATTGGCCGTGGCTGCTGCCTCTATTGGGCGGGTGGGGTCTGGGCGTAGGGATCCACAGCTTCTGGATCTTTTTTGTTGCCCGTTACCCCGCCGATCCGGGCCCCTCCCCCGAAGCCAACCAAGACTCTGCAGAAGCCGGCTAGCAGCCTCCCTCAAGGGGAGCCAGGGGAGGAGGGGCGCTGTCGTCGTTGTCGCTGCAGCAGCAGGGGGGAGAGATCGCTTTCGTCGTAGATATCTCCCACCAGCTCTTCCAAAATGTCCTCCAGCGTGATCAAGCCGGTGGTGCCGCCAAACTCATCCACCACGATCCCCAGGTGTTGGCGGGAGCGTAGCATTTCCTTGAGCAGCAGGCTGACACGCTTGGTATCGGGCACAAAAAAAGGCGGAGACATGGCCTTGGTGACCTCAGCGTTGCCCTTTTGCTCCAGGTAGCGCAGAGCCTGCTTGAGGTGAATGACGCCGACGATCTCGTCTTTGGATTCTCCTTGCACAGGGATGCGGGAGTAGCCTGTTTCCAGGCAGAGCTTCACCACATCCTGCAGGGTTTTATCGTGGGAGATGGTCTCCATTTTTACCCTAGGTTTGGCCACATCTCCCGCCTGGAGCAAATCCAAAGCCAAGGCGCCTCGGAACAGGCGCCGCTTTTGCCAATCCAGCAGCCCCCGCTGCCCCAGCACGTCGATCAGCAGCTCCAAATCCTTGAGGGAAGCGGTGGCCGTCAGCGGCGACAGCTCCAACAGGTTGAACAGCCGGCTGACAATCCATTCAAAGGCGTCGGTAAAAGGGCGCAGCAGCACCGAGAGGATATGGACAGGCCGCACCACCCAGCGGAACACTGCCAGCGGATGGCTCACCGCCAGGGACTTTGGGGCTACTTCTCCAAACAGGAGCACCAGGATCGTGGTGGGCACGGTGGCGGCCAAAGCTCCAAACTGGGATCCCAGTAGCTCAATAGAGATGGTGGTGGCCAGGGCGGCGATGCCAATGTTGACGAAGTTGTTCACCAGCAGCAAGGTGGTGATCAGCCGGGATCGCTGTTGTTGCGCCAGCCGATAGAGGCCTTGTGGATCCCCTTGTTCTTCGATCAGGGACTCCAAGCGCAAGTTGTCCATGGCCGTGATGGCGGTTTCCGCCCCGGAGCAGGCCCCTGAGAGGAGAAGCAAAAAAGCCAGGAGGAGTGTATTACCCATAGTGCTCGCGGCTACCCAGAGCCGGACACGGGTGGTTTCGGCCTAGGGGGAGCAGGGCAGGCCAGTATCTCTTCGTCAACGGGATTCCTACCTTAGCGGTTCTGGCCAAGCGCATCGCCCCACCCCACAAGGCCCAACACCTCAGAAATGAACTACCCCACCGCGTAGGCGGGTGGGGTTTCCTCACCCGCTTGACAGCA